>DAISKN010000049.1:0-17329 GCA_036820975.1 Acidobacteriota bacterium
TTCGATCCTTCTTCCGGCCGCCTGCTCTCGTTGACTCTGGCGGGGACGAACCTCGAGGGGGTGCCGGTCGAGGAGAAGCGCGAGTTCTCGGGCTTCGAGAGCGACCCTTATCCGACCGAGGTGCGCATTTCGCACGACGGGAAGCCCGCGGCCTCGACCCGCATCACGAAGGTCACTTTGAACCCGGCGGCGGATGCGGATCTCTTCGCGCGTCCGCAGGCGGCGAAGCCCTGAATCAGTCGTTCTCTCTCGCGTACCGCTCTTCTTCGCGGTAGTACTCGGCGAAGCCGACGGTCTCCTTGAGCTCTTCGAAGGAGATCGTCTCCTCGGGAGCGCGGCCCTCCTTGAGAGCCGCGAGAGAGCGCTTCATCGCGAGGATGCTCGGGCCGAGGAGCGCGAAGGGGTGGGCCACGAGCTTGAACCCCATATCCTCGAGCTCCGGCTCGGAGCAGATCGGGGTCAGTCCCTCTTCGAGCATGTTCGCGAGGTGATGCCCGGGAGCCCGGCGGCAGATCTCGCGCATCTCGTCCCGGGACGTCGGAGCTTCCACGAACAGGAGATCGGCGCCCGCGTCCGAGAATGCCTCCGCGCGCCAGAGGGCCTCCTCGAGTCCTTCGGGTCCGCGGGCGTCGGTGCGCGCGAGGATGAGGATGTCGGCTTCTTCCTCACGGGCATCGACCGCGGCCCGAATCCGCGCCACCGCCTCCTCGCGGGTAACGACGCTCTTTCCACGGGTGTGGCCGCAGCGCTTCGGCGAGACCTGGTCTTCGATCATGACCGCGGCGAAGCCCGCCTGCGCGTATCCTCGAACGGTCCTCTTCGCGTTCACCGCGTTTCCGTAGCCGGTGTCGCCATCGCCGATGATGGGAATCCCGACGGCGGCGCAGATGTCCTTTCCGTGCGCGAGCATCTCGCCGTAGGAGATGAGCCCGGTGTCGGGAAGACCCAGGTGGACGGCGGACACGCCGAATCCGCTCATGAACGTCAGAGGAATCCCCGCCCGCTCGATGAGGCGCGCTGAAAGCGCGTCGTAGCAGCAGGGGAACGAAAGAATTCCAGGGCGGCTCAGCAGTCCCCGGAGCTTGTCCGCCGGGCTCAGTTGCTGGTTCCCTTTCTCGGAGGCGCCTTCTTCACGTACTTCTCGAGCCAGTCGTTCATCTCCCAGAGGGTGTGCATCACGGACTCGCGCCCGCGATAGCCGTGGCTCTCGTGCGGAAGGAGGACGAGGCGGGCCTTGGCGCCGTGCCCCTTGAGCGCGTGGAAGAACCTCTGGCTCTGGATGGGGAACGTCCCCGAGTTGTTATCGGCCTCCCCGTGGATGAGCAGGATGGGCTCGTCGATCCGGTCGGCGTGCGTGAACGGAGACATCTTGAAGTAGACCTCGGGCGCCTCCCAGTACGTGCGCTGCTCGGACTGGAATCCGAAGGGAGTGAGCGTGCGGTTGTACGCCCCGCTTCTCGCGACCCCGGCGCGGAAGATATCGGAGTGGGCCAGGAGGTTCGCGGTCATGAAGGCGCCGTAGGAGTGGCCGCCGATGGCGGCCCGTTCGGGATCGGCGATTCCGCGCTCGACCGCCTCGTCGACCGCCGCCTGGGCGCTCGCGACGAGCTGCTCGACGTAGGTGTCGTTCGGCTCCTCGTTGCCCTCGCCCACGATGGGCATGGTCGCGTTCTCCATGATCGCCCAGCCCTGAGTGAGCCAGTAGAGGGGCGAGCCCCAGGAGATACGGGGAAAACGATATGGAGACTCCGTCACCTGTCCCGCGGCGTCGGCGCTCTTGAACTCGATGGGATAGGCCCATACGAAGACGGGGAGACGACCCTGCTCGCGGGAGTAGCCCGGAGGCAGATGCAGCGTAGCCGTGAGCTGGACACCGTCTGCCCTCGAATAGCGGACGAGCTCCCTCGTCGCTCCGATCAGGCCGGGGTACGGATGGGGGAACCGTGTCACCGCCTGGACATCGCCGGAAGCGAGCGCCCGTACGTGGTAGTTCGGAGGCTCCTCCGGCGACTCGCGGCGGGTGAGGAGCCTTCGCGAGTCCACGTCCACGAACGCGACCGGCTCCTCGTAGAAGGGCGCCCGGGAGTGGAAGATTCTCGTCGTCTTTCCGCTCGCGACGTCGAGCGCGTCGACGAACGGACGATCGCCTTCCGGCGATGCGCCCTCCGCTGTGAGGAAGATCGTCCTGCCCGAATCCGCGGTCGAGAGGACGTCGAACCCGCGAGCGTTCTTCTCGACCATCGGGGTCCCGGGAACGTTGTAGCGGTCCTCATAGGAGTAATCGAAGAGGAGCTGCGGACCCGGAGCGCCCGGGGAGGTATCGAGCTTCCACAGTCGCTCGCGCCTGTCGGCCCACCACCACTCCCGCACGACGGCGAGGCGTCCCTCGCCCCAGGACGCGTTCCCGAACCGGAGGCCGAGAGAGGCGAGCTCCCGCGGCTCGGAGTCGAATGGCGCGCCGAACGAGAACAGCTTGTCTCGCACGCTCGCGTCCGCCTTGGGATCGCCGCCGTCCTGGGCTTCGACCCAGAAGAGGGTGGCGTCCTCGTCCGGCCTCCACTGGATTGCCCGGGGACCGAGCGGGACGGCGTTGCGCCCGAGGGGAACGTTCTCGGCCAGGGGAACGCGTGCCACTTCGCGGACGAGCTTCCCCGACCGCTCCCAGATCTCGACGCGTTTTCCGAACCGCGAATAGGGAACGAGGTAGGAGAACGGCGCCTCGAGGCGCTCGACCAGGAGGAGCTTTCCGTCGGGCGACGGCTCCGCCCGCGAGGCGAGAGTCGGAGCACCCACGGTCGTCGTCTTTCCATCGAGGTCCACCTCGACGATCTGGGCGGTCCCGTAGTGCTCGAACAAGTCCTCGTCGTGAGGGCTCTCGAGCAGATCCTGATAGGTCCAGGCCGCCGCCGCCTCGCCGGTCGTCTCCTGCACCACGGGCCCGTCGGGAACGGCGGGAGCGGAAGGCGCCGCTCCCCGGTTCCGGGGAATGGTGCGCGCGGCGAGTCCGCGGCCGTCCGAGCGCCAATGATAGATGTCGTCGAAAACGCCGTTGAGGCCGGACAGGACGCGCTTCGTCGTCGCCGTGGCGACGTCGCCGACCCAGAGCTCCATTCCGTCATCGGTGGTTTGGGTGAAGGCGAAGAAGGCGCCGTCGGGAGAGAACGAGACGTCGTCGAGGCGAGGCGCCGGCGGAAGGCCCTGGATCGCGCGCGAGGAGCCGTCCGCGACCCGCAGGAGCTCGGCGCGAACGGCGACGTCTCTACGGCTTCGCGCGTTGGTCGAAGGGTTCAACCGGATCCCGGCGAGCCGGAGCTCTTCTTTCGACAGGTCCCCCATCGAGGCGAGCGCCGGATGCTCGAGCACCAGGAGCCAGGTGCCCGTGGGATCCAGGACCACCTCCGGAGTCGGGAGAGCGTCGGCGATATCGGCGACGGCTTTTGGGGGCATCCGGTAGGGAACGCTCTCCGCGAAGCTCGAGCTCGCGGTCGCGCAAAGGGCGAGAATCGTGAGGGTGGCCGATCTCATGGCGGTCCTCCGTCGAAGGTTGCCGAGATTCTAACGGAGCGCAGCCTCGCTGGCGAACCCCGCGCCGGGCCGATATAGTCGCGGGAAGCCATGTCGCCCGCGGCGGTTCTTCTCACCCTCGTCATCACGAACGTAACCCTCGTCGACGGAAGCGGCCGGCCTCCGGTCGAGGGAGTCACGCTCGTCATCGAAGGGGATCGATTCAAATCGGTGTCTCCGAACCGCGATGCGCCTCCGTCGACGGGAGAGCGCATCGACGGCACCGGCAAGTGGGCGATACCCGGCCTCATGGACATGCACGTGCACCTCTCCGGCGGAATCCGCGCGCTCCACGGCTACCTCTACTCCGGCGTCACCTCCATCTACGACGCCGGGAACGATCCCGAGGTCATCTTCGCCCTCCGGGAAAAGGAGCGCTCGGGAGAGATTACCGCCCCGCGCATCTTCGCGACCGGCGCCGTCGTCACCGCGCCCGGAGGCCACGGCGGCGAAGGCTCGGTCGAAGTCGAGGACTTCGCCCGTGATCGACCGAAGCTCGACGAGCACATCGCCCGAAAGCCCGACGTTCTCAAGATCACCCAGGACGAGCACGGATGGGGCACGAGACCGATGATCCGTTATCTTCCCGCCGACCTCCTGGAGGAGATCGTGCGCTACTACCACGAGCACGGCATTCGGACCACGATCCACATCTCGAACGAGATCCGCGCCTGGGAGGCGGTCTATTCCGGCATCGACACCCTCGCCCATCCCGTAATCCAGGGACCGGCGAGCGATCGATATCTGAACATGATGAAGGTGAAGCGCATCCCCCAGGTGTCGACCCTCACCATCGGAGACGGCTACTCGCGCTTGGTGGAGCACCCGGAGTTCCTCGACGAGCCGCTCTACCGCGCGACCCTGACCGCCGCGGACATCGATCGCCTCCGGACGAAGACCCGCAATGAGTGGGAGGCCCGTCGCTGGACCCAGTGGATGAAGGTGATGACCCCCGTGGCGCAGGAGAACCTGAAGCGGCTTCACGAAGCGGGAGGGGTGGTGGTGCTCGGGACCGATCAGAGTCTCGGCGCCGCCGTCCACCGGGAGCTCGAGCTCCTGGTCGAGGGAGGGATTCCGCCGCTCGAGGCGATCGGGATCGCCACCCGGAACGGGGCGGTCTTTCTCGGACGAGAGCGCGATCTCGGGACCATCGAGGAGGAAAAGCTTGCCGACCTCGTGCTCCTCGACGCGGATCCCACGGAGGACATCGACAACGCCAAGAAGATTCACGCGGTGATCAAAGCCGGAGTGCTCATCGACCGCTCCGCGCTCGAGATTCCCGCGAACGGAGCCGCCGACCCATGAGGTTCTGGACCTGCTTTCTCGCCCTCTTCGCCGCCGCCGGAGCGGCCGCGCAGGACGTGCCCCTTTTCACCCGGGATTTTCCTCCGGAGGAGTTTCGCGCTCGACGGGAAAAAGTCTACGACGCCCTCGGAGGGCGGGCCCTCGCCGTCGTTCAGGGAGCCCCATCGCCCGTCGGCTACGTGCGCTTCCGGCAGTCGAACGAGTTCTACTACCTGTGCGGCGTCGAAAGCCCGCACGCGTACCTCCTCCTCGACTCCGCGCGCCGCTCCGCATCTCTCTATCTCCCCCATCGCAACGAGCGGCGGGAGGCGAGCGAAGGCAAGCTCCTCTCCGCCGAGGACGCGGAGCTGGTGAAGGAGCTCACGGGCATCGAGGCCGTCTACGGGGTCGAGCTCCTGAGCGATCACCTGGCGCGCTTCGCCTGGGGAGGCCAGGTTCCTCCGCTCTATACGCCCTTCAAGCCCGCGGAGGGACTCGCGACCAGCCGCGATCTCGCGACCCGGGCCGCCTCGGACATCGCGAACGATCCCTGGGACGGAAGACCAACCCGGGAGGCTCACTTCCTCGCCAGGATCCGCGAACGGTTCCCGCAGTTCTCCGTCGAGGACTTCTCGCCGATCCTCGATCAGCAGCGGCTTTCGAAGAGTCCGCGGGAGATCGACCTCATCCGGAAGGCCACGCGTCTTTCGGGGCTCGCGATCCTGGAAGCGATGCGATCGACCGAGCCCGGAATCCGGGAATCCGATCTCGACGCGCTCGCGAAGCTCGTCTTTCACCGCGGCGGCGCCCAGGGCGACGGCTACTACTCTCTCATCGCCACCGGCCCGAACGCCTGGTTTCCCCACTACCACCGCGGCCAGCGGGACCTCCGCGACGGAGAGCTCCTGCTCATGGACTACGCGCCCGACGTCTCTTACTACACCAGCGACGTGACCCGGATGTTTCCCGTGAACGGGCGTTTCAACGAGTGGCAGCGGGATCTCTACGGCTTCTATCTCGGATACTACGAGGCGATCCTGGAGTCCATTCGTCCCGGAGACGTGTCGGCGATGATGGGGGACGCGGCCGCGAAAATGGATCGCCTCGTCGCGAGCTGGCCCTTCACCAAGCCCATCTACCGTCAGGCGGCGGAGCGTTTCGTCGCCGAGTTCAAGGAAAGCGCTGGAAGGGGACCCGCGAGCCTCGGGCACGGTGTGGGGATGGCGGTGCACGACGTCGGGGTCCACGACGGGACCCTCGCCCCGGGGATGGTCTTCACCATCGAGCCTCAGTTCCGGGTCCCGGAGGAGAAGATCTACATCCGGCTCGAGGACGTCATCGTGGTGACCGAGAGCGGCGCCGAAGTGCTCACCGACTTTCTTCCCATGGAAATGGACGCCATCGAGGCGGTGATGCGGGAAGAGGGTCTCCTCCAGATTCAAGACGCGAGAAAGGAAGGGGTGTCGCCATGAATCCCGTCGTAAGGCCGCTGGTCGCGACTCTCGAGCTCAATACCCGGCTTCTCCTGAACGCTCTCGATGGAATCGACGAGGAAGGTGCGCGAAAGCGACCGAACGAGCGGACGAACCACGTGCTCTTCCTCGCCTGCCACCTGGTGGACTCCCGGCACTATCTCGCCCGCTCGCTCGGTCTTCCGAGCGAGTCGCCGTTCAAGGCGATGCTCGCCGAGGCCAAGGGCATCGACGACGTGAAGGAGTTCCCGACGCTCGAAGAGGTGCGCGAAGCCTGGAAGGACGTGGGGGAGCGGCTCTCGAGATACCTCGCCGAGGTCGAGGACTCCGATCTGGACAAACCCGCGCCTTTTGCGTTCCCCATCGAAGGAGGCGGGACGACGCTCGGTTGTCTCGCGTTTCTCGTCCAGCACGATTCCTACCACCTGGGCCAGGTGGCGCTCCTCCGCCGCTACCTCGGTCTCGAAGCCATGTCCTACAAGTAATAATCGGAACCATTCCCCGTCTCGCGCGTTGAATGCTGGAGGAGATCCAGATGGAGCTCGCGACCGAATCGAAGCGCGCCCTCCGGGGCGTCCGGTCCCGGCCCGCGTTCACGGCGACGACGCTCGCCGCTCTCGGCCTGGGGATTGGCCTGAACACCGCGATCTTCAGCCTGGTGCACGCCGTCCTCCTGAGATCTCTCCCCTACCGCGACCCCGAGAGGATCGTGCGGGTATGGGAGTCGCGTCCCCAAATGGGAGAGGGATCCGCGGACGTCGCCGCGTTCTCCATGGATCACTTCCGCTTCTTTCGAGATTCGACGGACGTCTTCGAGGCGATGGCGGTGTATCAGGATCGGAGCTTCAACCTCACCGGAGGCTCCGAGCCGCTCCGGGTCGAGGCCCAGAGCGTCTCTCCCTCTCTGTTCTCACTCCTTGGGGTCGAGCCTCTCCTCGGGCGAGCGTTCTCGCGGGACGAGGAAGCTCCCGGCAGCCGGGTCGCGATTTTGAGCTACGGCCTCTGGCAGCGGGTTTTCGGCGGGGAAGAGACGATCGTCGGAAGAGCGATTCGCCTCGACGGCGAGCCTTACGACGTAGTCGGCGTCATGCCGAGGTCCTTTCGATTTCCCCAGCCCGCGACCGAGCTCTGGGTGCCCCTTCCCGACGCGGACCCCGAGCCGCTTCCGCCGGGAGCGATGCGGATCGAGCTCGTTCCCGTGGTCGCGAAGCTTTCGGACGGCGTCACCATCGAGAAGGCGGAGGCGGAGGGTCGCGCGTTTCTCGAACGCTACCGCGGCGCCAGCGCCGCGCCGCCGGAGCTGGAGCGGGATGTTTCCATTCACCTGACCTCTCTTCACGAGCAGCTCGCGCGCCCCATCCGCCCGGCGCTCCTCGTGCTGTTCGTGGCGACGACGTTCGTTCTCCTCATCGTCTGCGCCAACGTGGCGAACCTCTTTCTCGCGCGCTCCCAGGGCCGGGAGACGGAGATGGCGGTCCGCGCCGCGCTCGGCGCGGGCAGGAGCCGGCTCGCGCGGCAGCTCCTGGCCGAAAGCCTCACCTACGCTCTCGCGGGGGGCGCATTCGCGATCGTGGTCGCCACCTTCTGTCTCCGCCTCGTTCGGGTCGCGCTCCCCGCGAGTCCCTGGCTCGAGGAGGTGGCGCTCGATGGACCGGTCGTGGCCTTCAACCTCGGCATAGCGCTCCTGACCGCTCTTCTCGTCGGCCTCCTTCCCGCGATTCGAGCCTCTCAGGTCGACGTCGTGAGCGGATTGAAGCGAAGCGCCGGAACGGGCGCTCGGGGACGTTTCTCGCGAAACGCGCTGGCGGTGGCCGAGGTCGCTTTCGCCCTGGTGCTGTTCGCGGCGGCGGGACTGATGCTCAGGAGCTTCATGAACCTCGCGGGCAACGATCCCGGCTACGAGCCGCGGGACGTCCTGACGTTCCGTCTCAGCCTTCCGGAGACGAAGTACCCCGATGGCGCCTCGCGGAGGGCGTTTCTCGACGCGCTGAGGGACAGGCTCTCCGGGCTCGGAGGCGTCAGCGCCTCGGGTCTGGTTACGACGCTCCCCCTCGACCAGGAGCGCATGATCACCATGCTCGACATCGAAGGCCGGCCGCGCCCCGCGGATCGAATGCAGATGCCGCGCGCGAGTGTTCGCATCGTCAGCCCGGACTTCTTCCGCGCCATGGGAATACGGCTGGTCCAAGGGCGCGCCCTCGCCGAGGGGGACCAGACCGGAGCGCCCCCGGTGGTGCTGGTCAACGAATCGCTCGCCCGGCGCTACTTCGAGGGAGAGGATCCTCTTTCGGCGAGAGTTCATCGCCTGGGCGCGATCGTCGGCGTGGTCTCTGATTTTCGTCAGGAGGGCCTCGACCGGGATCCGGAGCCGGAGGTCTACTTCGACTATCGTCAGGCGCCCGATGCCATGGGGGAAGCGATCTCGCGAATGAGCGTGGCCGTTCGCTTCGATCCCCGCGCGAGCGGCATCGTCGAATCGGTGAAGGCCGCGATCCACGGGCTCGACCCCGAGCTTCCCCTCGCCGACGTCCGCACCATGGAAGCGAGACTCGAAGAGTCCATCGCCCGCCCGCGCCTCTATGCGCTCCTGCTGTCGTTCTTCGCGGGCGTGGCGCTGGTCATCGCCGTGAGCGGGGTCGCGAGCGTCGTGAGCTATCAGGCGGCCGAGCGCACCCGGGAGAACGGCCTCCGCATGGCGCTGGGAGCGACCCCGCGCGAGATTCTCGGGCTCTCGCTCTCGGATGGGTGGAGGATTCTCGCGTTCGGACTCGCGTTCGGACTCGCCGGCGCCGTTCTCGTCGGCCGCATGCTCTCGAGCGTGCTCTTTCAGGTGTCGCCGCTCGACCCCTGGACTCTCGGCTCGGTGTGCCTCTCGCTGGGTGCGGCGACTCTCGCGGCGAGCGCCATTCCCGCCCGAAGGGCGGCGCGCATGGACCCGGCGACGGCGCTCCGCTACGAGTAGGTGGGCGACGTCTTGGGCTTGATGCGGGTCTTCTCTTTGGTCGAGAGCTCCGACTTCAGTTTTCCCAGATAGCGATTCAAGGGGTGGTTTCTAGGCAGCGCGCGAATGGCGTTCGGCGTGCGGGGGTTCACCCGATTGATCTCGGCGAGGAGCTTCTTGTTTCCGGGATCGATGCGGAGGCCCTTGCGAAGCACTTGAGCGGCCTGCGTCTTCCAGCCGGTCTGCTCGTGAAGGCGCGCGAGGTTGATGTACATCTGCGGGTCGTAGAACGCGAGCTCCAGCGCCCGCTCGCACCAGGCGAGCCCGGTCTTGACGTCGCCCTCCTCGGTCGCCACCACCAGGCCTCCATAGGATAGATGCTTGGGTTCGCGGCTCCCGGAGTCGATGAGCTGGCGGAAGACGGCGGCGGCATCCTTCCCCCGACCCGAGCGCAATAGCTCCATGGCCTTCCGGAAGCGACTCTTCTGATCCTGCCAATTCATGCGAGCTCGAGGCACCTTCCTTGGGGGAGCGACCCGGCGGAAAACTGCAAGAAAATTGCCAGCGCCGGGACCCGCCTAATCGATTGATTCGTATGGAAAGCAGTTTTCCAACCGGCAATCGAGCGCGGGGTTTCTCCGACGGAGGCCGGAAAACGCCTACAGGGAGAGGGACGACGATTGGTTCGGCTTCTCGGCCGCGATCCGGAAGATGTCGCGCCCCTCCCGCCGGTACTTGCGCTCGAAGTTGGAGCCTACGACCTCGTTCTCGCGGGCGGCGCGGGTCGCGGTGAAGTCGACGGCGACGAGCGGCGAGCGCTCCACGGCCGCGACGATCTGCGCGAAATATTCCCGATGGTCGGTCGCGATCGAAATACGCGCGCCCGGCTTCATCTTCGAAGCGAGCGCCGCCAGGAATTCCGGCTGCAGCAGCCGGCGCCGGCGGTGGCGGGTCTTGGGCCAGGGGTCGGGAAAGTAGACATGGATGCCGGCGAGGCTCTCGCTCCCGAGGAAGTCGCGTACGAACGACGACGCCTCGGCCATCACCACGCGAGCGTTCTCCCTTCCGGCGCGTCTCAACCGGTCGGCGGCAAAGATCCAATAGCGGCGCGCGTACTCCATCCCCAGGAAGTTCACGTCGGGCCGCGCTCCCGACTCCGCGAGCAGGAACGTCCCCTTGCCCGACCCGATCTCGAGCTCGAGAGGTCGGTCGTTGCCGAAGAGCGCCTTACCCGTGGCAGGCCGAGGGATGGTCTCGGGGGTGAGCCCGTGATCGCCGGGCAACCTCTGCCGCCGGCCGGAAGCACCGGGCGTTGGTTGCATCGTTCGGTTCATGTTACGCTAGGACCCAATGGTCCTCGTTGAGAATCCGGCCTCGTTGAGGCTTTTGAGCTAAACTTGGTCGATCCCTCGTGAGAAGGTCCCCTTAGCCGTTCCCCGTAACAGGAGAGTCTCGTTGAGCACGAATGCGCCCAATCTGCCTTCCGTCCCCGCCCGTGGCGGGATTTCGTGGCCGGCCACCCTTCCCTTCGTCGCACTTCACGTCATGACGCTGGGCGTAATCTGGGTGGGATGGAGTCCGGCAGCGCTCCTCGTCTGTCTCGCGCTTTATTGGGTGCGGATGTTCGCCATCACCGGGTTCTACCATCGCTACCTGTCCCACCGGACCTACAAGACGTCTCGCTGGTTTCAATTCCTGTTCGCGGTGCTCGGCAACTCCAGCACCCAGAAAGGCCCGCTCTGGTGGGCCGCTCATCACCGGCACCACCATCAGTATTCCGATGAAGACGAGGACGTCCACTCGCCGACGAAGCGCGGGTTCCTTTACTCCCACGTGGGATGGATCTTCGATCGGCGCAACACCCCCACGCGCATGCGGCTCATTCCCGATCTCGCGAAGTATCCCGAGCTCCGCGTCCTGAATCGCTTCGATGTTCTCGTTCCGATTCTTCTCGCGGTCTGCTGCTTCGGGCTGGGAGTGCTGCTCGAGGCGACCGCGCCGTCACTGGGAACCTCGGGAATGCAGATGCTCGTCTGGGGATATTTCATCTCCACCGTGGTTCTGGCCCACAGCACGTTCACCATCAACTCGCTCTCCCATCTCATCGGAAAACGGCGCTTCGAGACCACCGACACCAGCAGGAACAACCTCGCGCTCGCGCTTCTGACCATGGGCGAGGGCTGGCACAACAATCACCACTTCTATCCGACCTCGACGCGGCAGGGTTTCTACTGGTGGGAGATCGACGCCACGTACTACGGGCTCTACATCCTCTCGAAGCTCGGACTCATCTGGGACCTGAAGCGGGTTCCGGCGCACATTCTGGAGCAGGGGCGGCTCGCGGGCGAGGAGCGGGCGGAAGCCGCGGCCTGAAGCTCAGTCCAGAAGCTCCCGAATCGCTTTTACCACCACTCGAAACGCCTCGGTAGACGGCGCGATCGGCTCGAAGTGTCCCGCGCCTTCGACGAGGGCATGGGTCGCATCGTCCCCCCGGGCGCGCGCCCTCGCCGCGTAGTCGTCACCGAACCCCGGGGGTACGACGGCGTCGAGCGCGCCGGTCACGAGCCGTTGAGTCACTCCCAGAGGCAGTCGTTCGATGGGTGACGCTTCCGCGTAGCGAGCCTCTGCCCCCTCGGCGCCGCCGCCGACGAGCTCGGCCGCCATCGTGTCGCACACTCTCTCCGCGACCGCGCGCCTGAGGTCGGTCACTCCCGCCAGCGAGATCACTCCTGCGAGCGACAGAGGGTCGGACGACCCGCGAATCTCGCTGCCGTCGCCGAGACCGCCCCGGGCCGCGAGCCAGAGGGCGAGGTGTCCTCCCGCCGAATGGCCAACGGCGACGACGCGCGCGAGGTCGAGAGGAGACGACGCCGCGAGCGTCCGGAGGTGGTCCGCGCCCGAGGCCACGTCCAGAAACGTCCCCGGCCAGCCACCGCCGGGATTCCCCACGCGGCGGTACTCGAGGCTCCAGACCGCGAGCCCTTCGCGGCGGAGGGCGTCGCTGAAGGCCCGGGTGTGCCCGATGTCGTAGCGCGCGCGCCAGCAACCGCCATGGAGCACGATGGCGACGGGATGGGGCCCGGTCCCTTCGGGAAGCCGCAGCTCTCCGAACTGGAGCGCGCCGGCGCCATAGGCAATTCGGGCGTCGGGCTCGGGATGAGCGAGGCTCAGAATCTCCTCGACACCGAGAACGGGAGCGCTCGCGGGCAGGTCGAGGGCGCGCAGGGTGTCGTCGTCCAGCCGATGGCCTCCTTCGAAGCGTCTCATCTCGAACCGAACCCCGTGCCGCGTCAGTAGCGAGGACTGCTCCTCCCGGTGCTGCTCGGTGAGAAACGGATCGCGGCTCCCGCCGACGAGGATCACTCTCCTCGCGCCGAGACGCGCCATCTCGGCGCCGTCGAGATCGTGGGGAAGGGGTGAACCCCAGATTACCAGCTCGTCGATCTCGGCCTTGCCCCGCGCCGCCCAGCGAGCCGCGGTCGCGACTCCCTGCGAGTAGCCGAGGACCCGGAGTCTCGTGCCCGTACCGCGCCGGCCTTCGAAGATCCCATCGTGCAGCCGATCGAGGTAAGAGACGTAGTCGGCGATCTCCGCGAGGCGGTCCTCGCGCGTCATCCAGGAAGCGCCGACCTTCTTGTGGTCGTCGTGGTAGAAGCGCGAGAGGGCCTCGGGAACGACGAGGAGTCGCCGGTCTCTGGCGAGCGCGCGGGCGTGGCTGAGGAACTCCGAAGCGAGCTGGGCGTAGCCGTGAAGGAGGAACCACACGTCATCGAGAGGGCCGTCCATCCGGCCCAGAGTGAGATAGCGCGCGGTGCGGGAAACGGCGAGGTGGTGGCTCTCGGGCTCCATCGGCGCGCATCTTAGCAGGTTGCGGAAAGATGCATCTGCAACCTGCGCGAGCGGCCGCCCGCCGCAGCGAGCCTGCGAGCGGAGGCGGGAGCCCGGCCCGCCCGGTGGGAATGCTTCGCCGACATCTTCGAGCCGCGGGGGTGGGGACCCGCGGCACTGAGGCACTATTAGTGGTTGCGCGCGGATTCTCCAGAGTCCGTCAGGAGAGCTTGACGAGCATCTTGCCGACGTTCTGCCCGCGGAGCATGCCGAGAAACGCCTGGGGCGCCCGTTCGATGCCCTCGACGATCGTCTCCTTCACGCGGAGCCTGCCTCCCGCGACGAGCGGGGCGACCTCGCGGACGAATGCGTCGCGATCCTTCATCCAGTCGGTCACGATGAAGCCTCGCATCGTCAGCCGCTTCGTGATCAGGGTGAACAGATTGGCGGGCCCGGGCGACGGCTTCTCATCGTTGTAGCGCGAGATCGCTCCGCAGGCGATGACGCGGCCGTGGTCGCGCATCGCCCAGAGCGCCGCCTCGAGGTGCTCGCCGCCGACGTTGTCGAAGTAGACGTCGATGCCTTCCGGGGCGCGGGCCGAGAGCTGCGCCAGCACCGGGCCGTCCTTGTAGTCGAAGGCGGCGTCGAAGCCGAGCTCTTCGAGGAGCAAGCGCACCTTCTCCGGCGAGCCGGCGCTTCCGACGACGAACGAGCCGCGGAGCTTCGCGAGCTGGCCGGCGATGCTCCCCACCGCACCCGCGGCGCCGGACACGAACACCCGGTCGCCTTCCTTCAGCTCGGCGAGCTTCAGACCCACCCACGCGGTGAAGCCGGTCATTCCCAGCGCGCTGAGATGCAGGGTGATCGGCTGGATGCTCGGGTCGACCGCGCGAAGCTCCTTTGCCTCGGCCACGAAGCACTCCCGCCATCCGCGCGCGGAAGTCACCAGGTCGCCGGGCGAGAACGCGGGCGCTCGCGACAGGACGACCTCGCCGAGGGCCGCCCCCTCGAGCGGCTGGCCAATCGAGAACGGCGGCACGTAGGACTTCACGTCGTTCATGCGGCCCCGCATGTACGGGTCGACCGACATATAGAGGTTGCGGACGAGCACCTGGCCGTCCTGAGGCGAAGGCACGTCCACGGTCGCCAGGGTGAAGTCGTCCGACGTCGGCCAACCGCGCGGCCGCGACGAAAGAAGGATCTCTCGGCTCTGGACGGCGTCAGCCACGGTAGGAAACGTCCTGGAGCTGGACCGAGATGCCGTCGGGATCCGCGAAGTAGAGCTCCTTCACCTCCCCGCGCATCCGGATGCGACCCTCGACTCCGTGGGCCGCGCACGCCTGGATCGCCTCGTCGGCGTCGAAGCGCTCGACGCCGAGGCAGAAATGGTTGATGTGGGGCCTGGCCGCGTCGCCCGAGGAGTAGATCCCGACGAACGATTCGCCCGCGGCCAGATTGATCCCGTTGTCCTGCCGGCTCATCACCGGCATGCCGAGCAGGTCCTGATAGAACGCAACCGACCGCTCCACGCTCGACACGAACAGCGTGACGTGATTGAGAGTGCGCGCGGGAAGTCGAGGTTTCGATTCCTGCGCGCTGGCGCGCCCCCCGGCGACGAGGGTGGCGATCGCCGCCACGAGCTCGCGGCGCGTCAAGGCACCCTTTTCATACCGGTTCACCAGCCTTTCGATCGCTGCGCTCATAGCGTGACCTCCCTGGATTGGCGCGCAAAGTATCACGAACGACCCGCCTTTCCAGCCGGGGAGGAGGAGGGCCCGGTTTGTCGTCTTCATTGCATAGGGGGTGAGGGCCACGACGGGAGGTCGACATGGGCCCTCAGACGGCGCCGGGCGCCAGCATCCAGAGCGTTCTTCAGGAGTTCCTGGAGGACCGGAGCCAGGAGCTGGCGCTCTCGGAATCGCGCCTTTACCGGCATGTGGTTCTCTTTCTCGAGCTTTGCATCAATAATTACGGCCACCGGAACCTGGACGAGGACAGCCGGGAGAGGTACGAGCGCCTCTACCGGGACCTCGATTGCAGGGATTTCTTCGAGCTCTTCGGGCCGGAGCTGCTCCTCCCGGAGCTGGACTTCTTCACCGAGACCTTTCTGAAAAAAGAAGTCCACACGTCCGATAAGGTGGTGCGGAAGGCGAAAGACGTGGTCTCAGAGCTCCGCCGGTGGCTCGTGGAGCGAGGCCACGTGACGGCGAAGTCTCTCTCGGATCACGCGGAGGCCCTCGAGGCCCGGGAGAGGCTGAAGCGGCGCCTCCGCCCCATGGCGCGTCGCGTCGAAAGAACCCTGGTCTCCCTCGATGCTTCGACGCTGGCGGAGGACGATTACGTCGCTCTCGACGATCACCTCGTCGGCCGCGTCGAACCGGGCCGGGTCTGGCTCCGCGTGCATCGGACGGCCGCCCCCGAGGAGATCGGGCCCGTCGTCCTTCCGGAGGAGATTACCCGCCACCTCCGACGCGGCTTCACTCTCTGCTGCTCCCTGGGAAGGCTTCGGGGCCGCTGGCGCCTGCTGGAGTTTTCGGACGTCCATCCTCGCGGGTAGAATCCAGGCTCCTGGAAGGGGGACCTCATGACTCTCGCCGAAGCTTTCGTTGCCGAGTTCCATCACGAATCGCAGGGGACGCGCCGGATCCTCGAGCGTCTTCCGGAGGACAAGCTCTCCTTCAAGCCTCATCCGAAATCGATGAGCCTCGGCGGACTCGCGACCCACATCGCCCACATCCCCGAGTGGATCGGGACGGTGGTGAACGACTCCATCTTCGACATGGGGATCGTCGAGGGGCGGACGGCGGAGCGCAAGTCGCGCCGGGAGATCCTCGACTACTTCGAGAAGAACGCGAAGGAGTTCGGAGAGATTCTCGCGGGCAAATCGGACGAGCACCTGCGGGAGACCTGGACGCTGAAGAACAAGGGCGCGCACGTCCTCACCCTTCCCCGGGTCGCCTGTATCCGCTCGTTCATCTTGAGCCACGTCATCCACCACCGGGGACAGCTCACGGTGTACCTGCGCATGAACGACGTTCCTCTTCCGGCGATTTACGGGCCGAGCGCCGATGAGGGGATGTGAGAGGGGATGTGAGAGCGGCCGCTATCGTTTCCGCGACAGGACGAGCCCGTCGAATCCGTGCCGGGTGGGCGCGTCCTTCAGGAACTCGACGGCGTCGGGGTCGTTCTTGAGAGAGGCGTCCAGGAACCGGCCGACGTAGAGACACAGGCGCCGGTAGCGCTCCAGGGCGCCTTCGCGGCGCTCGACGGAGACGACCCTCAGGGGAACGACGGTCGCGAGCGACGTGAACTCCGCGTGGGTGGCGCCTTCGATGGTGAGGAAGTAAGACGGTCCACGCGCGATCTCGTCGTAATACCGGAAGCTCTTGGGCACCTGGCCGGACTCGCGCGAGTCGGTGGCGTGCAGGAACGCGGCCGTCGCCCGGCGGGGCTCGAAGAAGATCGAGCTTTCGAGAAGCTTGTCGCCGTAGGCATAGCCCGTCGCCGCGTCGAGGCTCACGACCGCTCCCACGTTCGGATTCTTCATCTGCAAGAGCGCCTGGGAGACGCCGCCGAGGCTCCAGGCCACGAGCCCGAAGGGCGCGTCCGCGACCTCGGGGTAGTCGTGCAGCTCCTGGATCACGAGCTCCATGTCCCGGATCTGGGCGTCCACCGCCAGGGCGTCGTACGCGGCCTCGACGTCCTCTCTCGCCGGAAGCGAGGGAATCGCCACGACGACGTAGCCGCGACTCGCGAGATATTCGCAGAGAACCGTATTGAGGTAGAAGGGACCCGTGAGTCCCGTCCCGAAGATGAGGAGGGGAAAGGGGCCGGCCGCCCGGGGCGCCTTCTCGATCGCCGGCGTTTCCGAAGAAAAGAGCTGGTCGAGCTCGGCCTCCGAGAGCGAGAACCCGTAGGTCGCGAGACGCACGCGGAACTCCTCGCGGCCGTCGGCGCCGTCCACGTAGCGGCCGAAAGTCACGGGCCGCGGGTCGGCCCCGGCGCCGTCCGCCGGATACCAGATCGACATGGTGATGGGTCGGGCGCGGCCCTCTCCCTCGGCACCGAACGGACGGGAGTAATCGAAGAGCTCGACCTGCTCGAACCCAGCGCGGTGCGGACCAGGCTCGAGCTGGCCCCAGAGAGCCGGGGCGGATAAGAAGAGAGCGAGAAGACTCACGGAGCGAGATTAGCGCGCCGGCCCCGGGATGGAGAAATCCCCGACGAGGGTCTCCTCGAT
>DAISKN010000050.1:0-17143 GCA_036820975.1 Acidobacteriota bacterium
CGCGAGGACGACACCGCTCCGCCCAACGCGGCGGCGAGCTCCTCCACGAGTTCGCGGGTGGCACCATGACCGGCCGTCCGGATCTCCTGCCTCAACGGCCGCGGGCGGGGTTCGACTCTCCGAGGCGGACTCTCCGCCCCCGGACATTCTTTCGGACGTGTTGGAGGCGGTTCGTCTCACCGGAGCGCTGTTCTTCCTCGTCGATGCCCGGGCACCTTGGGTAGCCGAGGCGCCGGACACCGCGGCTCTGGCCCCGGCGATCCTGCCGCGAGTCCAGCAGGTCATCTCCTACCATCTGATCACGCGAGGCGCCTGCTGGTGCGAGATCGAGGGCAGACCGGCAGTGCCGCTATCAGCCGGCGACGTGATCGTCGTCCCCCACGGCGCGGCATACTCGCTTTCGAGCGAGCCGGGCCTTCGTTCCGGATTGACTCTGGAGGAGACCCTGGGGTGGTTCCGCCAGATGGCCGGAGGTCGACTTCCGTTCGTAGTCGATGAAGGCGGTGGCGGACCGGAGCGGATTGGCGTCGTCTGCGGCTTTCTCGGCTGCGACGCGACTCCGTTCAATCCGGTCCTCGCCGCGCTCCCCGAGCTGGTCCTTGTGCCCCTCCCGCGGGCGGGTTCGGACCGTCTCGGCGCTCTCGTCGAGCTCGCGGTCGGCGAAGCGCGCGACCGGCGTGCCGGAGGACGGTCCGTGCTCCTGCGGATTGGCGAGCTGATGTTCGTCGAGGTGATTCGGCGCTACTTGAGCTCGGTGAAGGCGGATGAGCGCGGCTGGCTCGCGGGCCTCCGCGATCCCGTCGTAGGACGAGCGCTCACGTTGCTCCACGAGACGCCAGCGCGTTCGTGGACTCTCGACGACCTCGCCCGGGAAGCGGGCGGCTCCCGTTCGGTGCTGACCGAGCGTTTCACTCACCTCGTCGGGCAGCCGCCGATGCGCTATCTCGCTGCTTGGAGGATACAGCTGGCGTCCAGACGGCTCGGCGACGGCACGTCAAAGATCTCGACCGTCGCCGGTGATGTGGGTTACGAGTCGGAAGCCGCCTTCAGCCGAGCCTTCAAGAGGCTCACCGGGGTCGCTCCCGCGACGTGGCGAAGTCGAAGCGCGTCGAAGTGAATGCCGTTTGGTGGAGCTGATGGGGATCGAACCCATGACCTCCTGAATGCCATTCAGGCGCGCTCCCAACTGCGCCACAGCCCCACAAACGAGCGTTTCATCGTAGCGAAGCGCGCCGGGCGCGTCAAGGAAGCCTCCTGGCGGGCTCGCGGCTCGCTGCGCGTATCTTCTCCTCAGGGAGGTTCGAATGATCACGATTTTGTTCCCGATTCTGAGCCTCGGCGCCTTCCTGCCGCTCTCGCCGGCGTTCGAGAAGAGATCCGTCGAGCTCTCGACGGGCATCTCGATGAGATACGTCGAGGCCGGAAATCCCGAGGGAGAGGCGGTGATCCTCCTTCACGGGATTACCGACACCAGCCGCTCGTTCTACCCGACGATGGAGCACCTCGCCGCCCTCAGGCCCGACCTGCGCCTCATCGCTCTGGATCAACGCGGGCACGGAGGAACGTCGCTTCCGAAAGCGGCGAACTGCCGAAAAGCCCCTGAAGAGTGTTTCCGGCCTTCGGATTTCGCCGCCGATGTCCTCGCGTTCATGGAGGTCCAAGGCATCGAGCGAGCGCACCTCGTTGGGCACTCCATGGGAACGGCGATCGCGCAGGTGGTGGCGCTCGAGCGGCCGGAGCGCGTTTCCCGCCTCGTTCTCATCGCCGGTTTCGCGAGCATGGTGGATGGTCCCGTCCTCAGGGACTTTCTGCTCGGCGACCGGGCCGAGGGCGCCTGGAAGGACGCTTTCGTGCGGAAAGGACTTCGATTTCCCGAAGACGTCTACGAGCTCGCCCCCGTGGACGCCGACCCCGAGGCGGAGAAGTGGATGCTCGAGAACTGGGTCACCGATCCGACCGCCGACCCCGAGTATCTCGCGGCAATCGCGGGCGAGACAGCCCGAGTTCCTCTCGGCACCTGGCTCGGCGCGGCGCGGGCCCTGCTTTCCTTCGACAACCGCAAGCGGCTTTCGGAGCTGACGGTTCCGACGCTCGTCCTCTGGCCGACGCAGGACAACCTGGTTCCCCGGTCGCCGTACCAGAGCGATCTTCTCGCCTCGCTCAAGCGCGCGGCGGCCTCCTGCAGAACGAGCTACGTTTTCAAGGAGTACGGAACCAGGCCTCTTCCCTCGTCCGGCCTTCAGGAGGACGACTTCGGTCACAACCTGCAATGGGGACCTTCCCGCGAAGTGTCGCTCGATCTCGCCTCCTGGCTGCGCGATGGTGGAAATCCAACGAGAGACCACTATTCCGCCGACCCCGAGAACGTGCGCCGGGTGGTTACGACGAAGGGAAAAGCGGTTCTGATCGAAGTGCCGGCGAAAAACTGCCCGGCCACACAGAGTGAAGAGGAGGGCGAGGGTGAATTTATAGGCGGGTTAAGACAAGGAGTGGTTTTAATGAAGAGCCGAGCTCGTTTCCGAGCACAGCTTGTGGTCCCAGTCTCATTCAGTAAGTATCGGTGAGCCCTCGCCCATCCAAAACCATATTAAGCACGGCCCTTCTCGATTCGCAAATACGCTATACCGCGTAGAAAGCCTGGGCTCTCCCTGGAAAAGTCGGCAAGCCGTTGAAACAATTGGGCTAAGAGGGGACAGAACTTCAGGCGGGGGTAAGCAGTCGCTCCAGGTCGTCCTTCGTCTCCGGGTCGACGTCCACGAACTGTATCGCCGCCCGGTACTTGACGGCGGGCAGGCCCTTTTCGTCTTTCTCGAAGCCGTGCACGTAGCTCCGCACGACCTCTCCAGCCAGCTCGAGCGGCCCGCCCTCCGATCGCTCGAGCCGGACCGTATAGCGGCTCTTCGGGGGCAGGGTCGATCCCACCTCCAGGAGGGCTCCCGAAAGCGAAAGATCCACGATCGTGCTCGCGACGACCCGCGAGGGACTCTCGCGCTCCTTCAGCGAAACCCGGGGATGGGCGCGACGCTCCTCCCCCTGCCACTCGTTCGACATCGGACGGCCCTCGGTTGTGAGATGGATGTCTCATGATAGCCGCTGGCCCGAGGGCTCGCAATCCGCCTCCAGCGGACAGCGGGGCCCGGCCCGCCTTCGCGCAACGCTTCGGCGGGTCCGCCGAAGCCCGAAGGGCGGAGGCGGAAGGGCCCGATTAATGCACGAGTTTCGTCTTCTTCTTCACGTAATCCATGAGCACGTACTGCCCCAGGGACGCCGGAGTCGTGAAGTACGCCTTGCCCTGGACGATCTCCGTCACCTTCTGCACGAAACCGACCAGGGAGTAGTCGCGCGCGAGCATGAAGGTGTTGATCACGATGCCCTTGCGCCGGCAAGCGACAACCTGCTTGAGCGTCTGATCGAGGATCAGCGGATCGAGACCGAAGGGGTTCTTGTAGATCCGGCCGTCCTCGAGGGTAAGCGCGGAGGGTTTGCCGTCGGTGATCATGATGATCTGCCGCATGTCGGAGCGCTCGCGCAGCAGTATCTCCTGAGCGAGCCTCAGTCCCTCCGCAGTATTGGTGTGAAACGGTCCCACCCGCACCGCGGGGAGGCGCGAGAGCGGCACCTCCTCGGCACTGTCGTGAAACAGCACCAGGTGGAGCCGATCGCCCGGAAACTGCGTCGCGATCAAGTGCGAGAGCGCGAGCGTCACCCGCTTCGCCGGGGTGAAGCGATCCTCCCCGTAGAGGATCATGCTGTGGCTGCAGTCCAGCATGAGCACCGTGGCGCACGAGCTCCGGTACTCCGACTGATGCACGTGCAGGTCCCCGTACGACAGGTCGATGGGAACGCCGATCCCGTTTCTGCCCACGGCGGAAAGAAGAGTCCTCGAGACGTCCAGGTTGAGCGTGTCCCCGAACTCGTAGGGCTTGGAGCTTCCGACCACTTCGACTCCCGTCGCGAGCTCCTTGGTCTCGTGCTGGCCGAAGCTCGCCTTCCCCAGGCCGCCGAGAAGCCCTCGAAGAGCCTTGAAGCCGAGAAAATCGATGGATTTGTCGGTGAGCTCGAACTTCACGTTTCCCCGCGGCATCCCGACCTCGCCCGGACCTTCGGCATCGGGATCGCCGGCGGCGGTGAGATTGGGATCGGGCGGGGAGATACGAATGAAGCCCTCGTCCTGCATCCGCTGGATCAGCCGATCGAGGAGCTCCCGGAGCTCCGATTCCTCGAAGCTCTCGGAATCGCCCATCAGCCGCTCGATGTCGTCGCGGGTCAACGTCCCCTGCCGCAGGAGCGCCTTCAGAAGCGCCTCTCTGAGCGACTGCATCGTCTTCTCGGAGAGCTCCGAGAACTGATACCGATCGAAGCCGCTGTCCAGGAGGTAGTCCGAAAGCTCGTCGACGAGGTCCGAGAGGTCCACGTCCTCGAAGGGGTCGGGCCGGTACTTGCTGTACTTGGTCGTCGGCATGTCAGTTCAGGTGGCCCTTGCCGCTGTCCACTTCCTCGTAGCCGATCTCGGGGCGCCCTCGCTCCTCGCTGCGGCCGTACCCACGCTCCTCGTTGCGCGAGATTCTCTTGGTGGCGGCGAGGCCTTCGAGCAGGAACTCGCAGGCGGCGACGCGCTCCGCGGGGGAGCGGCTCTCGTCCACATTGAGGAGAGACGCCCGGGAGAGGAGTCCGGGGATCCGCGAAAGCGACTCGAGAGCCTCCTTCGAAGCGACCGTCTCGGGAAGTCTGAGCCAGGCTCCCTCCTCGAACCACTTCAGAACCGGAGCAAAGTCGCTCGCGGTCGCGTATTTCTGGAAGATCTGACCTACGGCTTTTCGGATCAGGTCCCGGCCGACGGCCTCGGCGCCCTTGAGCTCTCCCTCGTACTCGAGCTCGAGCTTTCCCGTGACCGCGGGAAGAGAGGCATAGAGGTCGGCGACCCGCGGGTAGGCGCGGTTCTCGCCGAGCTTGAGAGCGCGGCGCTCGGCGCTCGAAACCACGTTCTCCAGAAGCGAGATCGCGAGCCTCTGCGATACCCCGGAGCGTTTGTCGACTCTTCGATCCTTCCTCGCCTGGATCGCGACCTCGTCCACCACCTCGCGCAGGTAGTAGGGAATCGTGGTCTCGAATCCCGGGCCGCGATCCGTCCAGGCTTCGCTCCGGGTGATGGCGACGGACTGTTCGAGCGTCGCCGGGTAGTGCGTCCGGATCTCCGATCCGATCCGGTCCTTGAGCGGGGTGATGATACGGCCGCGGGCGGTGTAGTCCTCCGGGTTCGCGGTGAAGACCATGAGCACGTCCAGAGGAAGCCGGATGGGGTAGCCCTTGATCTGGACGTCGCCCTCCTGGAGGATGTTGAAGAGGCCCACCTGGATCTTGCTCGCCAGATCCGGGAGCTCGTTGATGGCGAAGACCCCGCGATGAGCGCGGGGCACGAGCCCGTAGTGGATCGTGAGCTCGTTCGAGAGGTCGAGACCGCTCCTCGCGGCCCGGATCGGATCCAGGTCGCCGATCATGTCGGCGATGGTGACGTCGGGGGTCGCGAGCTTCTCCACGTAGCGCTCGTCCCGGGTCAGCCACTGGATGGGCGTCTCGTCGCCTTTCTCCTGGATAGTGACGCGGCAGGCGCGGCAGATCGGTCGATAGGGGTCGTCGTGGATTTCGCATCCCGCGATCGACGGCACCTCCTCGTCGAGGAACCGGGTCAACCCCCGGATGATTCTCGTCTTCGCCTGGCCCCTGAGGCCGAGCAGGATGAAATGGTGCCGCGAAAGAAGCGCGTTCACGATCTGGGGGCCGACGGTGTCGTCGTACCCCACGATCCCGGGGAAGAGCTCCTCTTTGGCCCTCATCCGGGAGAGGAGGTTCTGGCGCATCTCGTCGCGCACCGTGCGGTGGCGCTTCTCGTAATAAGGTGATTTGGACAGCTCGCCTAGCGTTCGGGGTTTGGGCATGCCTGAATTATAGCCATATGGCGGGAGAACCTGCGGTAAGCTTCGTCGTGCTGCGCGCGCTCCTCCGGACGTTCTTCAGGGGCATCCTGGTGCTGTTCCTCGTGGCCGCATTCGGGTCCATCTACTACCTTTACCGGAACGGCCGGCTTCCTTACGTTCAAGAGGCGGTCGAGGACGCGGCCGTGGTGGCCTCGGTGAAGGCGGCCTACGCGTTGAACCGCGACCTTGCCTACCGGGCCATTCGCGTCGAGGCCCGTTCCGGAAACGTGATCCTGCGGGGAACGGTGGGCTCGGAATCCGAGAAATCGGCCGCGGCCTCGATTGCGGAAAGCGTCGAGGGCGTCCGTGCGGTCGAGAACCTCCTCGAGATCGAGACCTCACCGACCCCCCAATCCCGGAGCTCCCGCTCCCTCGGGGAAACCATCGACGACACGGCGCTCCTGGCCAAGGTGCGGACCGCCCTCCGGCTCGACAAGGAGACGAGACCGCTTCGGCTCGAAGTGAGCGTGCGCGGGGGCACAGTGGTGGTCGAGGGAAGCGTTCCGTCTCAGAGCCTGCGGACGAGAGTGATCGAGAGAGTCGCGAGCGTCAGCGGCGTCGAAACGGTCGACGACCGGATGCGGCTTCCGTAGCAGCTAGACTTCGCTGCGAGCGACCAGCGCCGAGAGCAGCTCGGCCGGACCGAACGGCTTCTCCAGATAAGCGGCGAGCCCCAGCTCCGATGCCCGCTTCCGCACGGCGCTGCAGCCGTAGCCGGTCATCAGAATCGAGCGCATCCTGGGCCGATATCGGCGCGCGGTCGCGAGGAGGTCGAGCCCGGTTCCTCCTGGAAGGTCCAGGTCGGTGATGAGGGTGTCGAAGAGCTCCTTCTCGATGAGCTCCTGAGCCCGCGCGAACTCGGCGACGGCCACGACGTCGAACCCTTCCCGCTCCAGGAAGAGCGTGAGGCTCGACCGAATCGCCGCGTTGTCCTCGACCACGAGCACCCGAGACCCTGGGACCATCGGCTTTTCCTCCGCATCCCGGGAGTAAGCAATCCACGTACCAAAGCTGTGGGGAAGGCTACAGGTGCTGCAACGGCCTGAAAACACGATTCTTCTCGGATGAAACCCGGAACCCGGTCCGACTCGGATGTGTAGAAAAGCGATGACAGTCTGCGTTTTTTTGGTCGGAGTGTAGTCGGCCCACGCACAGCGGCCACCGCACTGACTACGGTCGGCTCAGCCGATCGACGTCCTCGGCGAGAATCAGCCCCTTGTCGATGAGGACGAGCGCGCGACGGGGATCGCCCTCCGCGATCGCCTGGCGAGCCTGGGCGACGAAGCCCCGCGCCGCGATGAGCTGCTCCGCCTGTACGGGAGTCAGGATCCGCCGGCTTATCGTCCGGAGAAGCGAGCTCGCGCGCTCGAGCTTCGAGGCGAGCTCGGGATCGACCTCGGTGGATCCCGCGAGCGTCGTCGACGGAGGCTCCACCGGCGGCGTCTCCTCGGCCGCAGGCGTTGGATTCCGGGGGGGCGGAGCTGGATCCGGAGGCTCCTCGGGCGCCTCCTCGATCTCGGCCGTGCTCTCGAACGGTTCCGTCGCCACCGGCTCCTCCGGAGCGGCGGTGACCGGGAGCGCCTCGGGCTCGTCCTCGGAGACCGGCGCCGCGGTGGCCGGCGGTCTCGGAAAGTCCGCTTTGACTTCCCTGGCGCAGCCGGCCGCGGACCAGAGGAACAGAGCGAGACACGACGCTTGCAGACACAGCCTGATGGAGGCGCGCATCGATTTCGGCACCGGGAGCCCGGACGAGCTCGCTTCAGCCCGGCACCTGGGGCAGCCGGACAAGGAATCGAGCCCCTTCCCCCTTTCGTGATTCTACCGTGATTTCCCCTCCGTGAAGCTGCACTATTCGATAGACGACGGACAGACCGATTCCGCTCCCCTTGCTCTTGGTGGTCACATACAGGTCGAAGATCCGGTCGATGAGATCGGCGTCGATTCCGACGCCGGTGTCCGCGACCGCGATCTCGATGCTTTCCTCCGCCGGCCGCGCGGAAAGATCGAGCCGACCGCCTTCCGGCATCGCCTCGAGCGCGTTCCTCATCAGGTTGACGAAAACCTGCTGCAGGAGCTCGCGATCGCCGTAGACCGGAGGAAGATCGCTCGCGACCGCGGTGGCGATGGCGATACCGCCGGCCTCCGCTTCGGCCGAGACCAGGCGCACCACTTCCTCGAGGAGCTCGGGGAGGGTCACCGACGTGAGCTGCAGGTCCTCGGGCCGGGTGAACTTCAGAAAGCCCGAGATCACGCGGTCGAGCCTGCGGATTTCCTGCTCGAGGGTGTCGAGGGAGGCCTTGGCATCGGGCGGCCCGCCGCGAGCGATCTTCTCCCGGAGGAGCGCCACGTGGATGACCATGGCGTTCAGCGGGTTCTTGATCTCGTGCGCGACTCCGGACGTGAGCTTCCCCAGGGCCGCGAGCTTCTGAGAGTAAGAGAGATGCGAGCCCAGCCGCGAGAGCTTGTCCATGTCGCGCGCGCTCACCATGACGCCGGAGACACCGCTCGCGTCCCGCAGCACCTGGGCCGAGAGCGCGTAGACCGTCCGGCGCCCCGAGTCTTCGATGCGTACGTTCGTGGGGCCGATGGATTCGCCGCTGGTCAGGGCCCGCTGGATGATGCGGGCGACGGGATGATCGCGCGGGACGAGATCGGCGATCGATCG
This sequence comes from Acidobacteriota bacterium, assembly GCA_036820975.1. GTDB lineage: Bacteria > Acidobacteriota > Vicinamibacteria > Marinacidobacterales > SMYC01 > DAISKN01. The sequence goes on from DAISKN010000050.1 coordinate 8,641, forward strand.
GCCCTCGAGCTCGTCGCGGCGCTTTCCGAGAAGTTTCTCCGCCGACCGATTGAGTGAGAGCACGTTCCCCTGACCGTTGACGACCACGACGGCGTCGGAAAGCCCGCCGAGCATCGTGGAAAGCCAGCCCGACTCGCCCTCGCGGGCGCCTCGCCCGTCCGCGAGACGCCGGCTCATCGAGGCGAAGAACTCGGCGACGCGGCTGACGTCCGCCTCGTTCTGGAGGTCGAGCGGCGGCTCGCCTTCTCCCGGATCGATCCGGCCGAGCTCTCGCCTCAGCATCTCGATGGGGGCGAGGAGCCGGTTCGCGAGGTAGAACGACGCGACGAACGCCACGAGGACCGCTCCCGTCGCCAGGAGGACGTTCCGGACGATCGCCCCTGCGATCTCCTCCCTCAGAAGGAGCGTCGAGATCGCCACCCGCACCGAGCCGAAGGGCTTGCCGTCGACCTCGAACGGGACGCTCACCTCGAGAACCTGATGCCCTCGGGTGAGGGCCCAGAGCTGAGACAGCGGGTTCTCCTCGGCGAACTCCGTAAGCGAGGGCGCCGGAGGGATCGGCTTTCCTTTTGAAGACGGATTGCTGTGGACGATCGCCGCGTCCCGGCCGTCCAGGACGGCGGTGATGGCCACGTACATGGTCGTCGGCGAATAGCCGACGACACCCTCGGCGTAGCTCGCGAGCGAGAGGTCGGAAGCGAGCGCTTCCTCGATCCCGTCCCGGCCGTGCTGGCGGATCACCCTCGAGGCCTGGTGGTAGAGCGTCTCCGCCAGGAGCTCGGCGCGCGACCGGCTCTCGTCGATGGTGACCTGCGCGAGCGCCGCGAGGTTGACGAGGCTCGTGGCGAGGGCGACGACCGCCGCCACGAGCGTGAGCGTCGCGATCTGCTTTCCCCGGAATCCCACGGTCGGTTCTCGCTGCCGAACAGCCGGCTCAGGTCGCTTTGCGGTACTTCTTCAGCTTGTTGTGCAACGTCTTCAAGCTGATTCCCAGGATCTCGGCAGCCCTGGTCTTGTTCTGTCCCGTGGCATCCAGCGTCTTCAGGATCAGATTCCTCTCCGCCTCGTCGACCGTCGTCCCCACGGGGAAATCGACGCCCGCGTCGGGTCGGGATCGGGCCTGCGGCGTGAGCACCGACGGAGGCAGATCTTCCTTGCGGATGCGGCTTCCCTTGGCAACGATGACCGACCGCTCGATGACGTTCCGGAGCTCTCGAAGGTTCCCCGGCCAGTGGTAGGACCGGAGGGCCTCCCGCGCGTCGTCCTCGATTCCCACGACGCTTCTCTGGTTTCGCTCGTTCACTTCGCGGATGAACGCCGCGATCAGGAGAGGGATGTCTTCTTTTCGCTCCCGGAGCGGAGGAAGCTCGAGGGTGAATACGTTCAGCCGATAGTAGAGGTCTTCGCGGAGCTTCCCCTCGTCGAGCGCTTTCGCGGGATCGCGGTTCGTGGCCGCGAGAACCCGGACGTCGACCTGGATCTCCTCGCTCCCCCCGAGACGCCGGAAGGAGCGCTCTTCGAGAACGCGCAGGAGCTTCGCCTGGGTCGCGGGCGCCATCTCCGCGACCTCGTCGAGGAACAGCGTCCCGCCGGCCGCGAGCTCGAAGAGCCCCTGACGCCGGCCCTCGGCTCCGGTGAACGCGCCGCGCTCGTGCCCGAAGATCTCGCTCTCGAGGAGCGTTTCCGGGATCGCCGCGCAGTTCACGGCGACGAACCGTGACTTCTGTCGGGGGGAGAGCTCGTGCAGCGTGCGAGCCACGAGCTCTTTTCCCGTGCCGGACTCTCCCACGATCAGGACCGAGGCCGCCGAAGACCCGATCTTCGCCATGAGATCGTGGAGCTTCGACATCGCCGGGCTCGATCCCACCATCCGGCCGAAGGCCCCGGTCTCCCGGAGGTTCTTGCGATAGCTCTCGGCGCGCTCGAAGGCCGCGCTTCGCTCGAGGGCGCGGTGCAGGACTTGTCGAAGCTGCCCGGTATCGACGGGCTTCGTAAGGAAATCGAAGGCGCCTTTCTTCATCGCCTCGACGGCGATGGCGATGCTCCCCTTCGCCGTCAGCATGACGACGGCGAGGTGGTCGAGGTCGTGCTCGAGGCCGGCGAGGAGGCCGAGCCCGTCCATTCGTGGCATGACGAGATCGGCGATGACGACCTGAGGGCGGAACTCCCCGGCTTTCGCGAGGCCCTCGGCGCCGTCGGAGGCGACTTCGGTCGAGTACCCCCAGCTTCCCACCAGCTCCGAGAGGCCCTGGCGCGAGCCCGCCTCGTCGTCGACGATCAGAACGCGGTTCACGGCAACAGTTTCCAGTTTTCAGTCGCCAGTTTCCAGTGGCAAGGTGCCGAGACTGTAAACTACTGGCAGCCGGTAACTGGTAACTCTCCTATTTCCGCTTCAGCCGAATCTTGAGGAGGACCTCGATATCTTGCTCCTCGGCATCGGCATCGATGTGGATCGTGACCGGGACCTCGATCGGGCCGCTCGCTGTCGCGGCTTCCTTCTGGGCGGCCTTCGCCGGGGCGTTCGTCATGCGCCGTTCCGCCGGAATGGAGACCCGCGTTTTGATGAGCTCGCTCAGGTGGGATCGGCTGTCTTCCTCTTCGACTGGCTCGAGGCCCTCGCCGAGGAGCTCGACCTCGATCTCTCGCATGGGGTCGCTGCGGTCCTGCGGAGGGTTCGTGGTGTGCCGGCTCGAGGCGGCGCCGCCGCCAAGGACGCTGTCCAGAATCGACTCCGTCTCCTGAGAGCCCAGGGCCTCGTCGAGCAGGCCCGAGAACATGGAGTCGTCCTCTTCGCCCGGCACGGGCTCGGGCTTGGCCCTGGCCTTGGAACGGTTCGGCACCGGACGCACCGGCTCTTCCTCGGGTTCGTCGAGCCTCAGCGCCTCGTCGAGGATGCCTTCGATATTCAGGCTCTCGAAAGCGTCCAGTGGATTCGAATCCTTCGAGGCCACTTTGTCCTCCTTCGGTGCCGGAGGCCACGCGCCGCCGGCCTTCGGCTTCGGCTTCGGATCCTTGCCGCGCGGGGGGCTTCCTCCCGACGAGGCTTTTCCCGCCTCGGCGCCCCCCACCATCGCCGTCGCGGAAACGAGAGCGTCGGGGTCGGTTCGCGCCGGATCGGAGGCGACGACTTTCGCGGCGGACCCGACGGGCGCCATCGTTCCCAGCGGGGTCATGGTCCGATCTCCGCCGTAGCGATCGATGACCGACTTGAGAACCAGACCGCTGATTGCTTGAAGCGTCTCCTCGACCCCGATTCCGTCCTTGGCCACAGCCTCGTAGAACGGGCCGTTCATGGGGTTGAGGCTGTCGTTCATTTCCTCGAGGGTGCAGATTTCCTTGAGGTCGCGCTTGTTGAACTGGAGAACGAGAGGCATTTCCTCGACTTTGAGATCGTGGGCCTTGAGGTTCTCCCTGAGGTTCTCGAAGCTCTCGAGATTCGCCTCGACCATGCTCTTCTGGGAATCGGCGACGAAGACGACGCCGTCCGCCCCCTTCAGGACCATTCGGCGCGTGGCGTTGTAGAAAACCTGGCCGGGAACGGTATAGAGCTGAACCCGGGTCTTGATTCCCCGCACCACCCCCGCGTCTACCGGCAGGAAATCGAAGTAGAGCGTCCGGTCGGTCTCCGTCGCGAGCGTCAGCATCCTCCCCTTGTTCTTGATGGGGAGCTCCTCGTAGATGTACTGCAGGTTGGATGTCTTTCCGGAGAGACCGGGACCGTAGTACACGATCTTCGCGGTCAGCTCCTTCAGAGCGTAGTTGAAAAGAACCAAAGAGGTAACCTTCCGGCGCCAGAAGTGGACTGGATCTAGTAGTTTAAATCCTTCCGCTGCGGAGTTCAAACCCTGTGCCTTCGATCGCTCGTCTTGTCGTTCTCTCCGGCTTTCGGATAAACTCGCTCCCGTTCCATGACGCAGATCCTGGCGCCGGTCGATCGAAGCCGCGCCCTCGAGAACGTGGTAGCCGAGCTCGAAGGCGAAGCGGCGAGACTCCAGAGCATCACCGCCCTCCGGCATTTCCCTCCGCAACCCGCGGATTTCGTGGATTTTCCCGAGGATCTTTCCCCTGCGATCCGGGAGGCGCTCCGGCGCCGCGGGATCGAGCGGCTCTATTCCCACCAGCGAGAGGCTTTCGAAAAGGTTCGCGAGGGGAAGAACGTCGTCGTGGTCACCCCGACCGCGTCGGGAAAAACCCTCTGCTACAACCTGCCGGTTCTCGATCGGGTGCTGCGGGAGCCCGAGACCCGGGCGCTCTATCTCTTCCCCACCAAGGCGCTGTCCCAGGATCAGCTCGCGGAGCTTCATTCCTTGATCACCGACATCGGCGCCGACGTACGGACGTTTACCTACGACGGGGACACACCGCAGGACGCGCGCAAGGCGATCCGCTCGCGCGGCCACCTGGTGGTGACGAACCCCGACATGCTCCATAGCGGCATCCTGCCGCACCACCCGAAGTGGGTGAAGCTCTTCGAGAACCTGCGATACGTCGTCATCGACGAGGTTCACGCCTACCGCGGGGTCTTCGGAAGCCACCTCGCGAACATCGTGAGGCGCCTGAAGCGAATCTGCCGCTTCTACGGCGCTTCCCCCACGTTCATCTGCTCCTCCGCGACCATCGCGAACCCCAAGGAGCTGACCGAAGCCCTTCTCGAGGAAGACGTCGAGCTCATCGAGCGCAACGGGGCGCCCCGGGGAGAGAAGTACTTCGTCTTCTATAACCCCCCGGTCGTGAACCCCGAGCTCGGCATCCGCCGCTCGTACATCAACGAGACCCGGCGCATCGCTTCGTCGTTTCTCAAGCGCGGGCTCTCGACCATCGTGTTCGCTACGAGCCGCCTGAATACCGAGGTGCTGGTGACGTACCTCAAGGACGAGCTCGAGCGGGGGGGAATCAGGGACGGCGACCTGGTTCGCGGCTACCGCGGAGGCTACCTTCCGAAGAAGCGCCGGGAGATCGAGGCCGGCCTCCGTGAGGGAAGCGTCCTCGGCGTCGTGTCGACGAACGCTCTCGAGCTCGGAATCGATATCGGCTCTCTCGACGTCGCGGTCATCGCTGGCTATCCCGGGAGCATCGCATCGACGTGGCAGCAGGCGGGCCGCGCGGGGCGCCGAACGGGGGCCTCGGTCGCGGTCCTCATCGCCAACAGCAACCCATTGAACCAGTTCATCGTGAACCATCCGGACTACTTCTTCGGCGGCTCTCCCGAGCACGGACTCATCAACCCCGACAACCTCTCGATCCTGGTGGATCACATCAAGTGCGCCTCCTTCGAGCTCCCGTTCCAGGACGGGGAGAAGTTCGGAAAGGAGAGCCTCGCGGAGATCCTGGCGTTTCTCCAGGAGAAGAACGTCCTGCACCACTCCGACGGCCGCTGGCACTGGACGACCGACGCCTATCCCGCCGACAACGTCAGCCTCCGCTCGGTGAGCTCCGACAACTTCATCGTTTACGACGACTCGCGCGAGCCCCGGATCGTCGCGGAGGTCGACTTCGTGAGCGCGCACTCGACGCTCCACGAGAAGGCGATCTACATCCTCGAGGGCAAGCAGTACATCGTCGAGAAGTTCGATTACGCCGAGCGACGGGCGACGGTGCGTCCGTGGGAGAGCGATTACTTCACCGACGCCATCACCTACACCAAGGTCAACATCCTCGATCGTTTCGAGAGCTCGGAGCACCTTCGTGGAGTGCGGAGCCACGGCGAGGTCCACGTGGTCTCCCAGGTCGTCGGATTCAAGAAGATCAAGTTCTACACCATGGAGAACGTGGGCTCGGGCGAGCTCGACATGCCCGAAATCGAGATGCATACCACTTCCTACTGGCTCACCGTCCCTCGCGAAGTGATGGCTTCGGTTCCGGGGACTTCCGAAGAGCGGCGAGACGGGGTGGTGGGGCTCGCCAACACCCTCAAGACCGTCGCCATGCTCTTCCTGATGTGCGACCGGGGGGACATCGGGGTCGCTATTGGCGACAACTCTCAGGGGACGGCCTCGGTCGAGAGAGGCTTCAAGCGGCTCGGCCCTGGCGGGACTCCGAAAGCGGCGGAACCGGTGGGCCCCGCCTACGAGCCCAACGTCTTCATGTACGACAACTACCCCGGCGGGATCGGATTCTCGCAGCCGCTCTACGAGCTCCACGGACGGCTCCTTTCCGAAGCGAAGCAGCTCATCGAGGGCTGCCCCTGTCACGATGGGTGCCCGTCCTGCGTCGGACCCGTCGGGGAGGTCGGCCTCCGCGGCAAGGAAATGGCCCTCGCGATCCTCGCCAGACTGGAGAATTCCTCGCCGGCATGAGCTCGACGAGAGAACGGCTCGAGCGTCTCTATGGTCGAAGGCAGCGCGTCGGCGCTCCCGACAACGGCGCCCTGAAACGGCTCGAGAGCGAGATCCTGGGCCAAGCCGCCGCGACCGGCTCGGAGCTCTCCCTCAAGGAAAGGCTCGAACGGCTCGTCGCCGCGGCGCAATCCCGGCCGGCGCGAGCGATCGAGCCCTCGCGAGCGCCCGCGAGGCGCGAGGTCGTCGCGCTCGAGGCCGCCCTGCGGGATGGAAAGGAGATCCGGAACGAGCTCGGGCCTTACTTCTGCGTGGACCGGTACTTTCCTCTCGAGCACCGCCACGGCCGGATCGAGCTCGATCGTCTGCTCCGCATTCCCCGGGAGAGCTTCTCGGTCCTCGCGCGCGGAAGCGACGGTGCCGAGATCGATCTCGAGCGCGCGCTCTTCCTCGACACCGAGACCACGGGCCTGGCTGGCGGCTCGGGGACCTATGCTTTTCTGATCGGTCTCGGCTTCGTCGAGGACGGCGCTTTCGTCCTCCGCCAGCTCTTCATGCGCGACTACCGCGAGGAGGCGGCGATGCTGAAGGCGTTCCTCGAAATCGCCTCGCGCTTCGAGCTCCTCGTGAGCTACAACGGCAAGAGCTTCGACGTCCCGCTCCTCGAGACCCGGTTCGTGCTCACGCGGCAGCAGTTCACGTTCGAGGAGAAGCTCCACTTCGACCTCCTCCACCCCGCGCGCAGCCTCTGGAAGGCACGCTTCGAAAGCTGCCGCCTATCGGAGCTCGAGCAGTGGCTTCTCGGAATCGAGCGCGAGCAGGACGTGCCCGGGCACCTCATTCCCGATATCTACTTTCGATTCGTGAGAACCGGCGACGCCGCGCAGCTCCCCTACGTGTTCGAGCACAACGCCCAGGACATCCTCTCGCTCGCGGCCCTCACCGTTTCCGCCTCCGACATGCTGGACGAGGAGAACCTGCCGGAGAACCCCATCGACGACTTCAGCCTGGGACGGCTATTCGCGAGAACCGAGAATGAGGAGAGGTCGATCCTGCACTACGAGCGCGCTGTCGAGTCAGGGCTCACCGGCACGGCGCGGCGCCGATCGCTGAGGGGTCTCGCGGAGCTCCATAAGCGGAGGGGCGAGATCGAGAGGGCGCGAGAGCTTTGGGAGGTGTTGTCTCGCGAGGACGGCGGGGAGTCGGTCCTCGCCCTCCACGAGCTCGCGATGCACTTCGAGCATCGAGACCGGGATTACGGCTCGGCGCTCGCGCACTGCGAGACCGCGCTGAAGCGGCTGGATTCGGGATTCGAGCTGCCTCTGGGGTTCCGGGAGAGATGGAGAGAGGCGTTCGACCACAGACGTCGGAGGCTCAGCCGCCGCCTGGAAAAGTAGCTCAGCGCGGGCGTGTGGGCACGTGCTCCTTCAACTCCTCGAACCAGTTCTGGACGACGTGGATCTGCGTCGGTCCGGCCTCCTGGATCATAACGAAATGCTCGCCATCAGGAGAGACGTCGTACTGCGCGGAGGCGTAGTCGGGATCCGAGAACGGCGCCTCGAAAAGAACTGCTGGCTTTCCCATCTGAAATAGGGCACCGGTCTCGACAGGAACGGCCATCATCTTGTCACCGTCCCGGTAGAAGATTTCCCGGCCGTCTCGCGCCCAAACGGGCTGACGCCCGCCGTCGGTGGAGATCCTCCACTTGCCCTCGGAGCTCGGAAATGCTCGAACGTAGACCTCGAACCTTCCAGACTCGTCCGAGATGAAGGCAATGTAGCGACCATCCGGCGAGAGGATTCCATTGCGCTCAGCAAAGGGAGTCTGCAGAAAAGGGTTCATTCGACGGCTGTCGAGCTCAATGAAAAAGATGTCCCAATTGGCAGACGGCGTCTCCTCGGCGTAAATAAGGACACTCCCGTCGGGCGACCATGAGTCCGGCCGCTGAAGGTATTCACTTGTCGTGAGTCTCTCCTCTTGACCGCTTCCATCCGCGGACAACCAGAACAGGTTGGATGCAATCCCTCTTCGAAAAGCAAGACGCTTCCCGTCAGGCGTCCAAAGAGGCGCCTGCTCGTCCTTTGGCCCGAAGGTAAGCTGCATGAACGCGCCTATCTTCAAGTCGTAAACCCAAATGCGCAGTCCTTCATCCCGTACCGTCATGGCCAGCCTGCGCCCATCGGGGGATAGACGAGGGTCCTCGTAGTAAGCTCGCCGCACGCCGCGCA
>DAISKN010000051.1:0-17137 GCA_036820975.1 Acidobacteriota bacterium
GAACTGTTGACAGGACACGACCTCCCGCCCAGGACGGCGCCGGCATCGAGATTGCACCAGTAGAGACGTTTCAAGGGAGTGGTGTCGACATGAACGCACATCTCACTCGGTCAGTCGTCCTTTTCTTCCTCCTCGGCGGCGCCCTTGCCACGGGCGCCGCGCCGGACGCGACCAACTATCGCTCGATCGGCGTCGGGGGAGAGCCGCTCTACGCGACCGGCACCGCGACCGTTTCCGCGGGGGAGGTCCTGGTGACGTTCCGGGGCGCGAGCCTTCCCAATCCCTATGCCACCGGCGCCGTCGGTCGCGGTGACAAGCTCGTGATCGGAGGCGAGACTCTCTTCATCCTCTCGCGCATTTCGCCGACTCAGGTCGTGGTTCAGAGCAAGGCGAAGGCCGACCATGTCGACGCGGGCTTCGTCGTCGAGAGAGCGTACGGGTCGCTGCAGGCGTGGGAGTCCGACCGCGAAGGGAACCTCGCGGCGGAGAAGCGCCGTGAGGTGGGAGTGGCCTACAACGACGGTGTATTCACTGACGGGCTCGTCGTCGATGGCTCGATTACCGATCCCGAGCACTACCTTCACCTGACGGTGGCCGAAGGACAGCGCCACGACGGAGTCGGGAGCATCGGAGTCGCGCTCGAGCCGGAGAACGGCGGCGACGGCGTCGAAGTTCGCGACGACTACACCCGCGCGGAGTGGCTCGAGATTCGTCAGTGGAAGGGCCCGGGGACGGCCGGCGTGCGCGTCCGTGCCGATCACGTTCTCCTTTCGAACCTCATCGTCCACGACGGAGAGGGTGAGGCCGCCGATGCGATCGCCTTCACGGGTGGCGCGAGCGGTCCCGGAATCACGGAGGGAACGGTCTCGAACTCTATCCTGTACCGGGCATCGGGCGCGGGAGTGCGCGCCGCCGGCGACAAGGCTGCCCCGGTCAAAATCCGGGTGGCCAACCTGAGCGTGTTCGGTTGCGGCTTCGGCGCGAAGGGCGCCGGAGGCGGCATCGTGCTCGGTCCCGCCGCGTCGGTGAGCGCGACCAACGTCGTCGCTGCCAGCAACCTGCCGTCCGACTTTCACGATTCCGCCGGAGGCGGCGGCTGGAAAGATTCGAGCCACAACGTTTCCTCGGACGCCTCGGCCCCGGGCGCAAGCCCGTTGACCGCCGTCGCCGCGGACGAGGTCTTCCACTCCCCCACCGCCGCCGTCGACAACTTCCACCTCAAGGCGAAATCGCCGGCGCGGAACTCGGGCGCGCGGCTCGCCCTGGCGGGCGTACTGGATGTCGACGGCGAGACTCGCTCCGCTACCGACTGGGACCGCGGAGCCGACGAGATCGTCGGCGGGGGCGGGAACGATCTTCTCTACCTCGGGGCGCGGGAGTGGGACGGCGCGATTCTCGTGCAATGGGTCACGCGCAACGAGACTCCCGGCGTGCGCTTCCGCCTGAGCCGGGCAACGTCGAGCGACGGCCCGTGGGAACCGGTCGCAAAGCGCGAGATCCAGGGGCTCATCGCCTCCTCGGGAAATACGAGCTACTTCTACCGGGACGACGAGGGAGCGGGCAAGCCGCACTATCTTCTCGAGGTCCTGAAGACGGAGGGCGGGAGAACCCCGTACGGCCCGATTTCACAAGGAGCGTTCCTGGGCGGCGACATCTACGCCCTGACGGCGGGCGAGGTCGAGAGTCTCGATCGGAATTCGCGCACCACCATCGTCTACGGGGCCCCCGGCGCGACCGCCTGGCGGATTCTGCAGCGCGACGAGCACCACGTGGACCTCGAGCTCACGGTGGGAGGGTTCACGGCGACCGTGACCGACGACCAGATGAACCTGCGGGTCCAGGAGGGCGAGGACCTCCTGCGCCACGGTCCCTTTTCCATTCCGGTGTTCCGAACCTGGCTGGAAGGACTTCGGAGCGACGACGTGGCTCTCGGTCTCGTTCGCTCGCAGAACATGGTGAGCTTCTCGCCGGACGTGAAGCCCTCGGGACGCGACCCCGGTCCGCCGGATCCGCTGCCCCTGGCGCGCGTCCTTCATGTCGAGCCCCGCGGAGGCGAGAGCGAGGCCCTCATCCAGATCGCCCCTCTCCGGTGGAACGGCGAGAAGGAGACCCTCACGCTCTCGAGACGGCTCGTCCTGCGCCTCACTCTCGGGCCGGCTTCGACGCCCGGGGACCGCAAGCGCACCGGGAGCGGAACCGCTACCCGCCCGCGGCCCTGAGATCGCCCTCTTCCGCGCCGCTCAATCCGGAACGGCGTCGATCTGGTCTATCTCGAGCCACTCGGGCGACTGCACCACGGGAATCTGGAGCGCGCGCTCGCGATCGAGGTCGAGGGCGCCGAGGTGGACGGCCTGGGGCGCCTGAACCCATTTGAAGATGGAACCGATGAACAGCCGACAGAAACGCTTCACCCACTCCCTGAGCATGCCCGGGCGGTAGTCGGGCCGCATCTTCCGGAGCTCGTCGTCGGTCCACATCGTCCGGATGGCCCGGTAGAGGTCGACGGGCATCAACTTCTCCCCCGCGAAGAGAGCGAAACAGGCATCGAGCACGGGGAACGGCATGAGGTCCCGCTCGTCTTCCTGGTTCTCCGCGAGCTCCGCCGACGCCTCGGTCTTCATGAGCGCTTCGAGGGCTTCGAAACCGTGCTTCTCCCGCAGGTAGTCCAGCAGGCGGATGACGATCGTCTTCGGGAGGTTTCCGAGAAGGGAGTAGGCGCCCATCAGGTCGCCCCCGACGGTGGTGTAGCCCACCGCCTTTTCGCTCATGTTCCCCGTCTGGAGCCACATGCCGCGGCTCGCGTTCGCCCAGTTCCACATGCGCATCCCGCGGATGCGCGCCTGGATGTTCTGCCGGGTGAGCGGGGTCAGAGCTACGCCCGGCGACAGCATCGCTTCCGCCGCCTCCACCTCCCTCACGAAGGCTTCCTCGATGGGAATCTCCCGGAACGTGACTCCGAGCTCGGAGGCGAGCCTCCGCGCGATTCCCTTCGTCGTCTCCGAGTTGAAGCGGGTGGGCATGGAAAAACAGTGGATGAAGTCTTTCGGGTCGATGCCGCGCTCGCGGGCGTAGAACCAGGCGATCAGGAGGGTGAGCGCCGAGTCCTTTCCTCCGGAGAGCGCGATCCCGAGCCGCTCGAAGGCCCCGGTTTTCTCGAAGTATCCGGCGAGCCCGGTCTTCATCGCCGAAAGCAGATCCTCGTACCAAAGGACTTCGGGAGACGCCGCCGGTCCCGGGGCGGGAAGAAAGAAGCTCTTCCCCGCGGGCACGGGATAGCCGTCGACCGGCGCTTCGTAACCCGGAAGCGGCACCTCGAGGGTTCTGACCGGCTCGTGCGTCTCGAGATAAGCCTCGGCGTGCGAGCGATAGGTGGTGTTCTCCCGCCTTCGCCTCCGCGTGCGATCGACGTCCACGACCACCGACGACCAGCCCTCGCGCCAGCGCGCGGCCTCGAAGAGCATCCTCCCGTTCTGGTTGACGTAGCCTCCGCCGTCGAAGACCAGCGAGTCCTGTCCTCCGAACTGGTTCACGTAGACCAGAGTGACCTCGTGATCCGCGGCGCGGGTCGCGATGAGCTCTCTCCGGGTCTCTACGATGCCGCTCCGGAAGGGAGACGCGGATACGTTCACCACCACTTCCGCCCCGCTCGCCGCGCGGCGAAGCGCCGGTCCGTTCGGAACCCAGAGGTCCTCGCAGACCTCGACCGCGAGAGTCCCGAAAGGAAACCGGAACAGAAGGTCGCCGAAGGGAATGCCGTCGATCGACGACACCATGCGCGGGATTCCGAGGGCGAAGACCCGGCGCTCGTAGAACACGTCGTAGTTCGGGAGGTTCTCCTTGGGAACGATCCCGGCGATTTCCCCCGCCGCCACCACGGCGACCGCGTTGTAGAGAAGACCCCGGTCGGTCACGGTGAGGCCCACGGTGAAGACCGTGGGGAAGGGTAGCTTCCGGGTCGCCTCCGCGAGCTCCCGGAGCGCGCGAAACTGAGCCGCGACGAACCCCGGCCACTGCACCAGGTCCTCGGTGGGATAGCCCGGAAGCACCTGCTCGGTGAAGGCGACGAGCCCGCATTTCGCTTCCGCGGTCTCGCCCGCGATCCGGATCATCTTCCCGAGGTTCTCGTGGATCGCGCCGACGGTCGGGTTCAGGTTCACGAGTCCGATCTTGAGGAGGTGCATCTTTCTACTGCTCGCCTCGCTCTTCGCTCGGCTCGCTCCCCGCGCTCCTCGCGCGGGGAGGACGGCCGGATTCCCGCGGCTTCGCGCCTTCGGCGCGGCCGCTTCCTCCCGGCCGGGCTCGCTCCGCTCGCGCAGGCTGGATTTCGTTAATCATAAGCCTGCTAGTACCGGACCGCTTCCTGGCGCTCGTGCGAATGGCCGAAGATGCGCTTGAAGCGCTCGATGTCTTCGCGGCTTCCCGTGGCCTTCGCGAGGTTGTCCGAGAGCTTCACCGTGCGGTGGCCGTTGGCCTCGGTGGCCTTCACCACGATGGAGATCGGCTCGAAGCCGAGATCGTTCGTGAGGTTCGTGCCCCAACCGAACGAGAGCTTGATGCGGCCGTGAAACCTCCGCGAGAGCGCGAGGATCGTCGGGAGCTCGAGGCCGTCGCTGAAGATCAGGAGCTTCTCCTTAGGGTCGATCTCGTGCTCCTGGTAGAAGCGAATCGCCTTTTCGCCGAACTCGAACGGGTCGCCGGAATCGTGGCGAAGCCCTTTCCATTTCCGGGCCTGGCCGGGCTCGACGTCGCTGAAGAAGAACTCCGATCCGTAGGTATCGGTGACCGCGACCGAGAGGCCCCAGCCGTAGAGGTTCCACCAGTCCTCGAGAACGCGATTGTGGGAGGCGCGGATGAGATCGTCGGAGTCGTGCATGATCCCCGACATTACCATCGTGAGCTCGTGGGCCGAGGTGCCCATCGGGACCAGGCCGTGGAGCATCGCCGATTCGGTCGAGGAGGTCCCGAGGAACTGATGGGGCATCTCCTCGGCGAGCGAGCGGTCGACGTAGTGCTGCCAGTCGCGGCTGAAACGACGGCGGGTTCCGAAGTCGACGAAGGAGATCTCGGGTCGTCCCCGGAGCGTCCGTATCTTCTCCGCGAGGCGCATCTTTCCCCTGGCGAATACCAGGTCCTTCTCGAACCGGCTCAGGGGCTTCATCAAGCTGCGGTTGTAGAGCTCGTTCACGATCGAGAGCGCCACCGTCTCCCAGTAGATGGCGCGGGACCAGTCGCCCCCGAACTGGAGGCGGAAGCTCCCGTCCACTTCCTCGAGATCGTACGGGGGGAGCTGTAGCTCCCGCAGGAACTCGAGGTAGCTCTCCCGGAACATCCGGTCGCCGTACTCGTTGGTACCGCGGAGATAGTGGAGCTCGCTGTTGTTCAGCCGGAGGCTGCGGACGTGATCCAGCTCCTGGCGCAGCTCGCCCTCGTCGATGAACTCCGCGAGGCGCACCTGGCGCGTGCGGTTCACGAGGGAATAGACCACGGGAACGTCGCGATATTTGAGGAAGACGAGCTGCCCCATGGTGAACTTGTAGAAATCCAGGTCCAGGAGCGATTCGATGATCGGCATGGCTCAGTCTCCGCCGGGAAAGCCGGGCCAGGTGTCCATGGGCTCCGAGGCGCGAACTCGATGCATGCCCGAGGCCTCGAACTCCGAGAACGCCCTCTCCGCGTCCTCGGTGAAGTCGGCGACTCCCGGAACCACCACCGACGACATGCAGTCTTCGAGAAGATAGACCCTCCGCGCGAGATCCGGGTCCCGACGGCGGATTTCCTCGAGGAGATCCGAGAGAGTCCAGCTCACGCAGTGGCTCTTGGCCTCTCCGGCGACGACGAGCAGGTCGTAGGAAAGGAGCTTCTCGAGGAGCGCGTCGTTGCGGGGCGCGAGCGGGTTTCCCTCTTCGTCCTCGAGGACCTCGGGGCGAAGCGCGGAATAGTTCTCGGTGAGCGGGCTCGCTCCCTTGAGCTCGAACGAGGCTTGACTCTCGCGCGCGATGGTGTGGAAGAAGATCGCTTCCTCCACCGCCGGGACGAGACTGTGGCCGATGCCGCCGAGCATCGCGTGATAGGGCCAGACCATCAGGCGGTACTTGCCCTCGCGGCTGAGGAGCCGGCAGTAATGACGGAGGTGACGGTCGAGGAAGGCGGCGCCGCCTCTCGCGAGGGCTCCCGAGGCTTCCGGGTTCACCCGAAACCGGCCGGCCTCGACGTCCTCGAGGGATATCGCCGTCATGGGCGCGGGGTGCCGTTCCTCGTCGTCGATCAGGAACGCCGGATGGAAGATCTGGAATGCGCTGTGGGTATCCATCGTCGCGTGAATTCGCGTGACGTTTCCGAGGTTGCGATAGAGGAACTCGGATAGTCGAACGGCATCGTCCACCGCCCCCCGACCCGAGCGGCCCGCGACGAAGAGCTCGAAGCCCGGGAGAGAGAAGGTGTTCTGCACGTCCACCAGCAGAAGCCCCACGGTGGGCCGGTCCATGGACGCCGGAGCGACGGCGTGCTGGAGGCGGTACTCGACGGCGTCGCGAGCGCGCTCGTGATAGGCGACGCGATAGACCTCGCCCACTCGGGCGGGATCGAAGTGGTCGGGGATAGGCAGCTCGCGCATCAGAAAACCTCGACCGCTGTTGGCGTCTGCGAAGAGAACTGGTACAGCATCGCCGGGCGGTGCCGGCCCCCCTTCGATTTCTGGCCCGACGCCCGGAGGAGCCCCAGGGAAAGAATCTTCTTCCGGAAGTTGCGCTTGTCGAGGTGGCGGTTCAATACGCCCTCGTAGGCCGTCTGGAGCTCGCGGAGCGTGAACTTCGGCGGGAGGAGCGACCACATCACGTTCGAGTACTGGACCTTCGCCTGAAGGCGGCCTCGAGCGTAGCCGAGAATCGCCTCGTGATCGTACGCGAGCTCCCGAGGCGTCCCGTCGCAGTCCCAGAACCGCACCGCTTCGTACTTCGGCGTGGTTCCGAGCGCGAGCCCCACGGGAGGGACGAGCGAGTAGTACGCGACGGACACCACCCGGCCCTCGGGATCCCGCGTCCGTCCGTCGAACGTATAGAGCTGTTCGAGGTAGAGGCCTTCGACTCCCGTCTGTTCCTTGAGGATTCGAGCCGCCGCGTGCCGGAGGCTCTCCCCCTCGTCGATGAGACCCCCGGGAAGCGCCCACATGCCCTCGAAGGGCTTCTTCCTCATTCTTATGAGAAGAACCTGGAGACGGCCGTTGACGACCGTGAAGATGCAGTTGTCCACCGCGACCTTGACGTTCTGGAGGACAGGGGGCGCGGTCATGGCGTTTTGCCGGTTCGAGTTAGTGTAGGCAACACACCATCTGGAAGCAAGCGGCACGGGGGCCGCGACCGCTCTCAGACGAGTCGGGCGGCGGAAGCGAACGAGAGGACCTCCCCCGCGGACTGGAATCGGTCGCCCGGGGCTTTCGCCAGGCAGAGGAGCACGAGCTCTTCGAGTTTCTGAGGGATCTCGCTTCGCCGGGTGCGTAGAGGCGGCGGGGGGGTGTGGAGATGGTGCATCAGAAGGTTGCCTTCCGTGAACGGCGCCTTGCCCGTGAGCAGCTCGTAGAGTGTCGCCCCGAGCGAGTACACGTCGGAACGGGCATCGATGGGCCCACCCTGAATCGCCTCGGGCGGGATGTACTTCGGCGTTCCCGACATCGAATGGCCGAGAGCTCCCTCCGAGGATTCCCCGTTGTCCGCGCGCCGCGCGAGACCGAAGTCCAGAATCTTCACCCGGCCGTCGACCGCGCGGAGGACGTTCGAGGGCTTCAGGTCGCGATGGACGATGCCTCGGCCGTGCGCGTGGTCGAGTCCCTGAGTGACCGAGACCAGCCAGTGCAGGGTGTCGTCTATCTCGAGCCACGTCCTCCCCCGCAGAAGCGACTGGTAGCTCTCGCCCTCGACCAGCTCCATCGAGATGAACGTCTCCCCATGGTGGTCCTGATCGATGCCCAGATCGTAGATGGTGATGACGTTCGGATGGTTGAGCTGCGCGGCGGCGCGAGCTTCGTGGAGCAACCCCTCCCGCGCCTCGGGATTGCCCGCGAGCGCCTCTCCCAGAACCTTGTACGCCACGTGACGGCCGAGCAGGTGATCGTAGGCCCGGTAGACGGCGCCCATGCCGCCCTTGCCGAGCATTCCCAGAATCTCGTAACGCCGCTTTCCCTGGTGCTGAACCACCGGCGGCGCCTTGCTCTGGAACGTCTCGGTTCGCTTCTTCTCGTCCGCGACGCGCCGCTCGAGCTCGGCGTACCGCTCGCTCGCTCCCTGATAGCCGTATTGGACCGCCATCATCTTATGGAGGATGGCGGCGGCCTCCGCGAGGTTCCCCTGGGCTTCCTCGGCGCGAGCCAGCTGATCCCAGAGCTCGAGGTTCTCGGCGGAGACGGGCTTGCCTTCCAGCACCGTTCGGAGCTTCTCCTGGGCGAGAGACGCCCAGCCGCGGCGCTCGAAGGACCGGGCGATCTCCCGCACCGCGGTGAGGTAGTTCGGGTCGTCCGGAGGCACGCGCTGGAGGTGCTCGACCATGTGAGTCTCGGAGTTGGCCTCGGCCGCGGCCTTCGCCGCTTCGAAATGACGCCCGGCCCTGGAGAAGAGCATCGACGCCATGTCGAAGTCTCCGAGCTCGAAGTAGAGCTCGGCGGCGCGGCCCGCCTCCCCCGCTTTCACGAACAGGTCCGCCGCGCGGCCGGTCGATGCGCGCGAAGGCGACCGGAGCGATGCCTCCGCCGCCTCCCGGAACGCGCCGGACTTCTCGTAGCACTCCGAAGCCCGGTCGAGGAGCCCGGCGTTCTCGAATACCTCCGCCGCCCGCAGGAAATCGCCGGCCTTCACGAACGCCTCGGCCGCGGCCGCAGCGTCGCCCGCCGAGAGCTTCGCGTCGCCCACGAGGTTCGCCGCCTCGCGGGGGTCGCCCGCCTTCTCGTACAGCTCAGCGGCTTTTTCGACGGCGCCCGCTTTCCGGTAGAGCTCCGCCGCCTTCCGGTGCATCCCCAGCTTTTCCGCGAGCTGCGCCGCGAGACGAACCTGGCCGCCCCGCTCGTAGAGCTCGAGTGCCTCTTCCGCCTCTCCCGCTTTCTCGAGCAGTCTTCCGGCGCGATGGCAGAGCCTCGCGATCTCCAGCTCCTGCGCCGCCGCTCGATAGTGGCTCCCGCGGCTTTCGAGCTCCGTCACCTGCCGTTTCAGACAATCGCCCGCCTTCGCGAAGTCCCCCCCGCGCTCGTGCGCCTCGGAGGCGCGGACGAGGTTCCCCGCGCGCTCGTAGATCTCGGCCGCCTTGCCATGCTTTCCCGCCTCGAGATACTCCGCCGCCGCCTCGAGCGATGCGCCCGCTTTCACGTAGGCCTCCGCGGCCTTCTCGCGCTTTCCGAGCTCGCGATAGAGCTGCGCCGCGCGGAGCTTTTCGTTCGACAGGAGAAACCATTCCGCGGCGACTTCTTTGTGACCGAGCCTCAGACAGAGCTGACCCGCGAGATGGTACTCCTCGGCCTTCTCGTAACACTCGAGTGCCTTGTCCCACTCGGAGAGCTTCTCGTAGTGGAGCCCGGCATTGAGGAAGTCTCCCGCCTTTTCGGCTGCCAACGCCTCCTGGCGGGACCGAAGGCCGGCCACGGGATCGGGAACCATCTTCGACATCCCGCGAAGCCAGGAGAAGATACCGAGCTTGCGGTTCACAGCGACCGCCGCCCAGAGCAGGACGACCGCGCCGATGAGGAGCTTCAGGTTCTCCCAGTTGAAGGCGCTCGTGAGCCGGCCGAGGTAGCCGGCCACGACTTCGATGAAATCAGCCATCGAGGCTTATTCCTCGCGATCGCCCAGACGGACGCTCCTCAAATAGCGACGGAATGGCCCGCCGAGATCGGGCCGGTCGAGCGCATACTCCACGGTCGCCATGAGAAATCCGAGCTTGTTTCCGCAGTCGTGCCGCACGCCCTCGAACTCAAAGCCGTAGACTTCCGACTCGGAGAGAAGGGACTGGAGCGCGTTCGTGAGCTGAATCTCTCCCCGGGGATCCCTTTCCGTCCGACGCACGTGATTGAAGATGGCGGGAGTGAGGATGTAGCGCCCGATGATCGCGAGATCGGACGGGGCGTCCGCCTTCGGCGGCTTCTCCACCAGACGGGTCACGCGGTGGAGCCTCTTGTCGCCTCCGGGGGCGGGCTCGGCGGCGATGACGCCGTAGCTCGAGATCTCGTCCGTGGGAACCCTCATCACCGCGAGCACCGGGGCGCGCACGCGGTCGTAAACGTCGATCATCTGCCGGATGCAGGGCACGTCGCTCTTGACCAGGTCGTCGCCGAGTAGCACCGCGAAGGGCTCGTCTCCCACGAGCGATTCCGCGACGGCCACGGCGTGCCCGAGACCGAGCGCTTCCTTCTGGCGCACGTACGCGACGTTGACCAGATCGGAGATGGCTTTCACGATCGCGAGCTCTTCCTTTTTGCCCTTCTCCTCCAGGAATCGTTCCAGCTCGAAGGAGACGTCGAAGTGATCCTCGATGGCCGACTTGCCGCGGCCGGTGACGAGGATGACGTCTCGGATTCCCGCCTCGACCGCCTCTTCGATGACGTACTGGATCAGGGGCTTGTCCACCAGCGGAAGCATCTCCTTGGGCTGCGCCTTGGTCGCGGGGAGGAACCTCGTGCCCAGGCCGGCAGCGGGCAGAACCGCCTTTCGGATTTTCATAAGCTCGCTTTTCGTCCTTTCCCGTTCGAAGTCGACGCGTCGTGCCAGGGCCGTTCAGAGGGCCTTTTCGAAGGCAGAAGGAGCTGGCTCTAGGCTCGCACGGCTCGGGTGCCCGCGCAAGCAGGGTGTTACAATGCGCGCGATGCTCGATCTGAATTTCGTCACCGACAACCTCGAGCTCGTGACCGGGAGGATCCGGGACCGGGGGGCGGAGCTCGACTTCGGGGCCCTCGCCCGCCTCAACGAGGAGCGGAAGAGACTGCAGACCGAGATCAGCACCCTGCGGCACGATCACCAGATCGAGTCGAAACGCATCGCCGGCCTGATGAAGGAGGGGAAGAAGGGCGAAGCGGAGGAGCTGCGGGCGAAGCTCCGGCAGGAATCGGACGCGATTCAGGAGCGGGAGGAGCGGCTGCGGAAGGCCGAGGACGAATGCCAGAAGCTCATCGTCACCATTCCCAACCTCCCCCACGAGAGCGTTCCCGTGGGCCGCGACGAGACGGGAAACGTCGAGGTTCGGAAGGTGGGTGAGCCCCGGAGCTTTTCCTTCGAGCCGAAGCCGCACTGGGATATCGGCACAGAGCTGGGAATCCTCGACTTCGATCGGGCGGCGAAGATTTCCGGAGCGAGGTTCGCCGTCCTCTCGGGGGCAGGTGCGCATCTTTCGCGCGCGCTCATCCAATTCATGCTCGACCTCCACACCCGGGAGCACGGGTATCGCGAGATGCTCCCACCGTTTCTCGTCGGGGCGGACGCCCTCTTCGGCACCGGCCAGCTTCCGAAGTTCGAGAGCGATCTGTTCAAGGTGGAAGGCCGCGACCTCTATCTAGTGCCGACGGCAGAAGTCCCGCTCACGAACCTGCATCGGGATGAGGTCCTCGACGAGGACGAGCTTCCCAAGCACTACACCGCCTACACCCCGTGCTTCCGGAGCGAGGCGGGGTCGTATGGAAAGGACGTTCGCGGCCTCATCCGCCAGCACCAGTTCGACAAGGTGGAGCTCGTCAAGATCACGGACCAGGAGAGCTCTTTCGACGAGCTGGAGGCCCTCACGCGAAACGCCGAGGAGGTCCTGAAGCGGCTGGGCCTTCCCTATCGCGTGATGCTGCTCTGCACCGGAGACATGGGCTTCGCCTCGGCGAAGACCTACGACATCGAGGTATGGCTTCCCTCGCAGAAGACCTACCGGGAGATCAGCTCCTGCAGCAACTGCACCGACTTCCAGGCGCGGCGCGCCAAGATCCGCTACCGGCCCGCGTCGGGCGGAAAGCCCCGCCTCTGCCACACGCTGAACGGCTCGGGACTCGCGATCGGAAGAACCTGGCTCGCGATCCTGGAGAACTACCAGAACGAAGATGGCTCGGTCACTATCCCCGAGGCGCTGAGACCGTATATGGGCGGGATGAAAAGAATCGACCGTGGATGAGCTCTGACCGAATCGGTGAGTCGCCATGACGGTTTCGAAGGGCGACTCCCCTCACATTGCCAACGGGAGACTCTCAGCTCGGTGAGGGGAGCAAGGACGCCGCCCAGGCTGCGTCCGAATCCGATAAGGCAGGCTGCGGAGGATTCCGGTAATCGATGACGAGGTCGTAGCCGCCCAGGTCGTAGACCTCGTGCAGGAGTTGATTCAGGGGAAGCTCCGGCTCCGGCTCGCCCGGACGGAGCGGCACGGGAACCGTGGGGATCGGATCGCGAAGGCTGAACAGGTAGACGTCCGCGCTGGGACGGCGGGCGGACCGGCTCACCACGATTCGATAGTCGCCCGCGGCGGGCGCCTTCATCGGCAGGGGCTGACCGGCGCGCACCAGGTCGATTTCGACCAGGTTCGTGCCGCTTCCGAGCACTTTGAGGCGCTTGCTCTCGTATTGAGCGCGCCCGTCCCCGGGGAGCTTGTTCGAGGGCGAGAGGATCTCGATGACGGTCACGACCTGGCGATCCGGTACGGTGCGGATCTCCAGGTAGCGTTCCCTCACTTCCTCCGGCATCGGGAGCTCCGCCACCATGGGCGCGATTCGGGCCGTCGAGCTCTGAGGGAAATCCGGAGCCGCACCGCTCGATTCGTTCCGGCGCGCGGAGATCAAAACGTCCGGAATCCCCGTGTTCTGCTCTTCCGGCGGGAGGATCGCCAGGTAGGTCCGCTCCTCGATCCCCACGTGATAGCGGGGCCGCAGAAGTGGAGTCAGAAAGCGTCGGATGCTTACAATGGCGTCCGTGTGCACCTGCTCCCAGATGCCGCGCCGCTCCAACCACGGATCCATTCCGGGAAACGGGCTCGGCATAATGCGCCCTTCCTCCCTGCAAAGCATAGCACGGGGGCGCCTTCCCACCCGGCGTCTCGAGTCGTCTCCGCACGTTCCTTTTTACATGCGAGAGGTCTATCGGGCGCGGGATACGAAGCTGAGCCGCGGCGTCGCGATCCCGTTAGAATGGACAGCGACGGAGGGATGGCCGAGTGGTTTAAGGCGGCGGTCTTGAAAACCGTTGACCGAAAGGTCCGGGGGTTCGAATCCCTCTCCCTCCGCCAACCTTATTTAGAGCTCGCGCCTCTCTCACGGAAGTGCATCGCCGCGAAGCTTACGACGGATGCCTCGTCGATGTTCCACTGCTCGTAGTTCAAGACTTCGCCCTCGAGGCTCAGGGCCGGCGCGGCCGACTTCAGGAACGTGTAGAACGGCGGGTATCCGCACCAGTTGAGAGGATCGGAGTCGGGGTGCACGAGCTCGAAGAACCCCTCGGCGTCGCCGGCACAGATGCGGTCGAGTCTCTCGCGATCCTGGTCGGCGACTTCGATCATGACGCCCTCTCCGGCCCGCACCGCCTCGGAGTGGCCGTAGCGGCGTCCCACGTGAGCCATGTCGACACCCAGCACCCAGACTAGATCGGAGCGGGTCGAGGCGATCTCCCCGAGGGTGTCGAAGAGACGCTTGGTGGAATCCAAGCTCTCCGGGGGTTTTCCCGTCGTCAGGCTTTCGACGAAGGGACCGCAGAGCACGGGGAGAATGCGGATGGGTCTCTGCATGGTGTACTGCAGGAAGAGCACCTGGAACTCGACGGCGTGCTCGCGCGCGTGGCAGTAGTCCTCTTCTACAATTGCGTCTCCGGCGCGGGCCAGGAGGAGATCGTGGAGACCCAGGTCGACCTCCGCCGCTCCCAGAGGGGTGCGATAAGGCTTCCGCGTCAACCCGAACCGCTCGGGCCTTCCGTAGTGTGACGTACCGAGAATGACGAACGTGGGCTCTTCGCCGTCCGCAGCGAAATCATAGGCCGCGCGGTACGACGCGAACCCTCCCTCGGGCGACACATGGGGAGCGGCGAGGACGTTGGGCAAGGACGTCTGCTTCGCGGAGGGCGCCGTCATCTCCTCGGCGAAACGCTCGCGGACTCCCTCGGCGGTATCGGGATAGGCGGTGCCCGCGTGGGAGGCTTCTCGGATCGGCGCCCGGCGAAACGCTTCGTGCTTCCGCTCCTTCAACGCGTGAAGCTCGTCGGTTTCGAGAAATCCCTCTTCCGAGAGGAGGGAAACGAGCTCGCGCACGCGCTCTCTTTCCACGAGCTCTCCCCCCGCCAAACGGGTGAGGAGTGCCTGGGCGTCGAGCTCGGTGTGCTCCCCGTCGAGGCAGGAGAGAACCGCGAGCCATGGATGCGGAAGGACGAGGACCGTCTCCGTATATCCGAAGGGATCTCGAAGAAGCAGCCCCGGCCGCTCGCGGATGGGAGAGGGCATCACGTCGATATCCGCGCGCAGCTTCGGTAGCATTCCCGCCTTTCTTTGACGCTCCCGTCGCCGTCATTGTAGTATGAACGAGCGCCAGGGCCGCCCGCCCGAAGCGTTTCTCGACAGGCCGGAGAGGTGCTGGAGTGGCTGAACAGGGCTGCCTGCTAAGCAGTTACACGGGTGTTGAGCCCGTGTCGAGGGTTCGAATCCCTCCCTCTCCGCCAGTTTGACAAAGCCTTCGCCGCCCGGCTAGGCTGAGTCAGTTCGCTGGGAAGTCGTCCAACGGTAGGACACGCGGCTCTGGACCGCGGTATCGGGGTTCGAATCCCTGCTTCCCAGCCAACTTCTCCCCGCCGGGCAAACCCTCCAGGTCGCACCGAACTGCCGCAAATCGCTGGCCGTTGGATCTTGCGTCGCCTACCGTCGCGGCTCGAGTCAAGTCGGCGCGGTTGCCTGGTCACACGCATCGGCCCGGCGTATCCTGCACTCAAGCGAGGGTGAGCACGTCCAGTGCATCTGAATCGTTTCTTCTCGAGGTTCTGCTGGATTCCTGGGAGCGGAACAACACCATCATGCTCAACCTGCTCCGCGCCCTCCCTGAGGGCGGACTGGAAGTGAGGGCGACCGCGAGCAGTCCGTCCGTCGCGCAGCAATTCACTCACATTCACCATGAGCGGCTGGTGTCCGTCTTCGAGGAGGCTCCCGAATTCGCCAGGAACGTGCCGGAGGAGGAGTGGATGGTCGAGCGTGACCGCGATCGCATCGCGCAGATGCTGAACGACAGCGCCCAAGTGGTGCGGGACGCGGTGACGGGGCGGGTGCTGGCAGGTCGGGACATGGACCTCAACTACGACCACCCGATCCTCTTGCTCCAGCTCCTGCTGTGGCACGAGGGCTACCATCACGGCCAGATCAAGCTGGCGCTCAAGCTGGCGGGCCATCCGATCAGTAATGACCAAGCGGGGCCGTTCACCTGGGACGTCTGGAGGAACAAGAGGGGTCGGCCTTAGGCTGTTTTGCCGTATCTTCGCTCCCGAATGCGGCGTGAGATTGCCCTGCGACTCTTGCCCGGCGCCCCTCGACGGAAGCCTCACTTCGGGCGAGGCCTCGGTCACGGAGCTGGCCGAGCCCTTCGACATCAGCATGCCCGCCGTCTCCAAGCACCTCAAGGTGCTCGAGCACGCGGGTCTCATCGCGCGGAGCCGCGAGGCTCAATGGCGGCCGTGCCGGCTCGACGCGGGTCCGCTCAAAGAGGTCTCGGATTGGGTCGAGCACTACCGCCGCTTCTGGGA
This sequence comes from Acidobacteriota bacterium, assembly GCA_036820975.1. Lineage (GTDB taxonomy): Bacteria > Acidobacteriota > Vicinamibacteria > Marinacidobacterales > SMYC01 > DAISKN01. The sequence goes on from DAISKN010000051.1 coordinate 15,705, forward strand.
GCAGAGCTTCGAGCGTCTGGACGACTACCTGCGGGAGATGAAAGCGAAGGAGAAGAGGCATGGACGGAAGCAACGCAGAAACTAGCGCCGCTTCGAGCGCCGCGGAGCTGGTCATAACCCGCGTCTTCGACGCGCCTCGTCGCCTGGTCTTCGAGGCCTGGACGAAGCCCGAGCATCTGATGCGTTGGTTCGGGCCGAAAGGCTTCTCCACGCCCTTCTGCGAGGTCGACTTCCGCGTCGGGGGCGCCTTTCGCTACTGCATGCGATCGCCCGAAGGCCGCGACTACTGGGGCATAGGGATCTACCGCGAGATCGTCAACCACGAGCGCATCGTTTACACCGACGCCTTCACGGATGCGGATGGAAATCCCGTGGCTCCCTCACACTATGGGATGAGCTCCAGCCATCCGGCAGAGACCTTGGTGACGGTGACGTTCGTGGAGAAGAATGGCAGGACGAAGCTGACCCTGCGCCATGGCATCCCCGAGGGGGTGGACGAGCGCGACGGGACACAGCAAGGATGGAACGAATTGTTCGACCGCCTCGCCGAAGTGCTGGCGAAGGGATAAGAGGAGGTATCGAATGGCCCGCTACGTGGACGGTTTTCTCATCCCGGTGCCGAAAAAGAATCTGGTGGCCTATCGCCGCATGTCCCGCAAAGCGGGAAAGGTCTGGCGCGAGCACGGCGCCCTCGAGTACCGGGAGTGCGCCGGGGACGATCTGAAGGTGAAGGGCGTCGTTCCGTTCCCGCGCCTCGTGAAGTGCAAGCCCGGCGAGACCGTGGTGTTCGCGTGGATCGTGTACAAGTCGCGAGCCCATCGCGATCGGGTCAACGCCAGGGTGATGAAGGACCCGCGCGTGGCCAAGATGATGGAAGGGCAATCGATGCCCTTCGACGTCAAGCGCATGTCCTTCGGCGGTTTCAAGGTCCTGGTCGAAGTTTAGCCAGGCACTCGCGGGCGCGCTCGAGGAGAAGCGCGAGCTCGCGTGCGTTCCTGGTGAGCGACGCCGCACGCTCGAACTCCATGCGGGCTTCGTCGGATCGACCGAGTCGGGCGAGGAGGTCGCCGCGCACGCTGCCTGGGCTCCGAGGAGGATTTCGAGCTCAAAGCCTGGATCGCGCGCGGCGAGATTCCCGGTCCGCGCCTGCTCTCGTCCCTTGGAGCGGTTCGCGCGGGAACGGGATCGCCGGAAGAGATTCGCGCGTACGTGCGCGACCGGGCCGCGGCCGGAGCCGATGTCGTCAAGATTTTTGCCTCCAAGAGCATCCGTCTCGGCGGCGTGACCGACATGTCGGCCGAGCAGCTCGAAGCCGCTTGCGGCGAAGCGCGCCAAAGTTCGTACCAAGGCTGGGTCGAAGGCGTCTTTGTTTTCGTCGGGCCCGACGAGGCGGGGCGCGTGGAAAGCCTTGCCGTGCGCGAGGGCGACATAGT
>DAISKN010000052.1:0-311 GCA_036820975.1 Acidobacteriota bacterium
AGAGCCCGCCAGGTTGCCGCTGTCGACCGTCGAGACGTAGCGGGGAAAGAGCGGAGCCAGGCTTCGAGTGTCGTACCAGTTGAGGAAATGTCCCTCGAACCGCTCCAGTCCCTCCATGGTGGAGAGGCATCTCTCGAAACGCTCGACGAGCTCCTCCGTGGAAATCAACCCGAGGTCGTGCGCGGCGAGCGTCGCCATGAGGCCCATGCCGATATTCGTGGGCGAGGTGCGGTGAGCCAACCTCGGCTCCGGTACCTCCTGGAGATTGTCCGGAGGAAGACCATGGTCCTCGGGGCCCATGAACTTCTCGA
>DAISKN010000052.1:321-17057 GCA_036820975.1 Acidobacteriota bacterium
TCGAAGAATCGCCAGGTGTCGCGGGCGATATCGAGCAGAAGCTCCCGGTCTTCCTCCCCGAGCTCGTCGCGTCGTTCGGGAACCGGCCGGCTCAGCGAGTAAGCGACGAGCGGCGCCGCCGCCCAGAGGGCCAGGAGCGGGCCGGCGGGCAGAAGGGCTTCGGGGCGCGCGAGCACGATCAGAACGAGAGAGGCAAGAGCGATGGCGGGGCTCGCCATCATCTTTATCAGGAAGGATCGCGGACCCGAGGAACGGGTCGCGACCAGGGCGGCCGTTTCCCACTCGAGAAGGCCCCTCCGCGTAACGCCCAGGCGAAAGAGGGTGACGGCGATGGCGTGCGTGTCCTGGAAGGCCTGGTTGGCGACGAACGTGAGCTGCAATCCCGCGCGGGCGAGTGCCGTCGTGACGTCCTCCCATACCGATCTCAAAAATGCCCACCACGGCTGCCGCACCCTTCTGCCTGCGAGGGCTTCGAGCACGACGGGGTAGAGGGGGAAGGCGACCGCGGCCAGCACGAACGTCGTCCAGGCGGCCGGGCTTCCCGGCAGTACCGACCAGGCCAGAAGGAGCAGCGCCAGCGTGGCCGGGGCCAGAAGGCTCCTTCTCAGATTGTCGAAAATCTTGAAACGCGAAATGAGGGGCAGGTGGTTGCGAGCGTAGCCCGAGGGAGTGGGAACGAAGGGCAGGAGCCACCAGAGAATCTGCCAGTCTCCCCGGACCCACCGGTGCTGGCGCCTGGTGTGGGCGAGGACGCTCGAGGGGTAGTCGTCCACGACCTCGATGTCGCTCACCAGCGCCGTGCGAGAGTAGAGTCCCTCGAAGAGATCGTGGGAAAGGAGCGCGTTCTCCGGCACGCGTCCCTCGAGGGAGGCGCTGAAGGCGTCTACGTCGTAGAGTCCCTTCCCCGTGAAGATCCCTTCGCCGAAGACGTCCTGGTACGTGTCCGATACCGCCGTGGTGTAGGGGTCGACTCCGGTGTGTCCGGCGTAGAGGCGCGCGAAGAGAGAGCTCGAAGCGCTCGTCATGGTTACGCTCACCCTGGGCTGGAGGATCCCGTATCCCTCGGTCACGCGGCCATGGGTGGCGTCGAACAGCGGTCGGTTGAGGGGATGATCGATGATGCCGACGAGCTTCCTGGCAGCGTCCCGTGGAAGTCGTGTATCGGAGTCGAGGGTGATGCAGTAGCGGACGGAGGGCAGGGCCGCGAAGTCTCCGACTTCCACATGAAAGCTCGTATCCGTCGCCCCGCGAAGGAGGCGGTTGAGCTCGGCGATCTTTCCGCGCTTGCGCTCCCAGCCCATCCAGACGTTCTCGCCGGGGTTCCACTGCCGCTCGCGATGGAAGAGATAGAACCGATCGCAGGGTCCGTCGCCGAATCGGGCGTTGAGAGCCCCTATGCCCGCCCGCGCCGCCGAGAGAATCGCATCGTCCTCCGGCATGGTGCGGGCGGGGGCGTCCGTGAAGTCGCTGAGGATCGCGAAATGAATCCGCGGGTCGAGGTTTCCGAGGGCGAGAACCTCCAGGTGCTCGAGCTGCTCCTCCACGTCCGCGGCATTCGCGAAAAGCGTGGGAACGACCACCATGGTGCGGGCGCTCTCGGGGATTCCTGACGAGTAGTCGAGGCGCGGGAGGCGCCGCGGTGGCACCAGACGCGAGGCCAGGCGCTGCACCAGCGCGATGGCGAGCTCGCTCGCAGGCAGCAGAAGAGCGAGCGCCGCACTCGCCTGTGCCCAGGACGAACCGCCCTGCTCGCGGGCATAAACGACCCCCAGTGCGACGAGTAGAGAAGTCCCGAGTCCGATGGCTCCGAGGTAGGCCGCGGTCGCGTGTCCGAAGAGGAATCGCCGCAGGCGCCCGGCGGGGCCCGGGCGATAGGCGACGTCGCTCTCGAGATCGGACCGGCCTTTCCCGATGAGGTGATAGCCCACGTGGGCGGCTCGATCCGACGCCGAGCCCCCTTCCGCGGCCAGGCGCGCGCTCTCGACCGCGCGCAGCGCCACACGCGCCTGAGCCTCTCCGGTACGTTCGGCCAGCGTCTCCGCGGCCTGGCGGTAGCGATCCCTACTCAGAAAATCCATGCTCCCGTAGACGCCCGCGGGATCGCGCGCGAGAATCTGCTCCACGAGGCTCACCGCCTCGAAGTACTGGCTCCAGTCGAGAGCGGCCGCGAGGCGGAGGCTGGTGATAACGTTGCCGACCGAGACCTCGGCCGCGGCCAGTCGTCGATGCTCGCTCCGGATGGCATCTTCGGGACTCATCCGCTGCGCCGACAGGTGCTCGGTGACCGCCGAGCGCACGGCGGAGAGGCGGGGGCCGTACTCGCGCACTCGTTGAAGGAGCTCGACGACGAAAGCGGTATGGAGCACCGCGGGTAGCGGCGGCGTCATTCCACCCCCCTGGCCGTCGATCCGGGCCACGTAGGCGTCCGCCGCCCGGCGCGCCTCCCGTGCCTCCATCGTCTCGTCCGCGAGCCGCCGCAGATTCTCGATGAGCGCGAGCTTCACCATGCTCGGCCAGGCCCAAAGCTCGCCGATGGTCAAGGGAGCGACGGTCTGGTAGCTGTTGATGAAGCGAAGAAGCTTCGGCCGGTCGAGGCGACTGTCGCTATGACGGACGAGCTCCACGGCCATCGCGTACACCCGGGCATGGCCCGCCAGCTCCCGCAGGGCGAGCTTGGGGAGCTCGCGGTAGTAGCCTCGCGGCAGGTTCTGCTGCACGTCCCGGATCTCGGACGCTACGATATGGAAGTTGTCGAGAAGCCATTCGGCCGCTGGAGTGATGTGCTCCCCCTCGTGGACATCGCCGGCGAGAACCCGGCACGCCGCGCGGAGAACCCGGGAGTTGTCCTCGAGTCGAGGCAGGACGCTACGCGACCTCCCCCGCAGAAACCGATCGACCGTGAATCGCGCCGCGAGAGCCTTGGCCCTCTCCTCCAGCCGCTCGATGCTCAGGAGCTCGTCGCGCAAGGGCTTGGCGGTGGGCTCTCTCCGCCGTCCTCGGAGAACGCGTGCCTTTCGGACTACTGCCATAGGTCGCTCGGTCGGCCAAAAAAAAGAGGAGCCCGGCGGCTCCTCCTGGATTGGTCGACGATGAGAGAGCGGAGTGTCAGTCTTTCTCGCTGACCGGAGCGACCTTCCGGGCCGCCTCGTCGTTCTTCAGTTCCCTCGGCCGCGAGAGATCGAAGAGGCGCCGGTAGTAGCTGCGACGGTCGGCCCACCCCGACGCTCGTCTCCTGGCGATCGTGTTCTTTTCGTACATCGTTCTTCGTCCCTTCTAGTGGTCCTCGTTCGAAAGGCAGAGGAACTCCGTCTCGATCGAGAAACCGTGACCTGGCGCCGACTAGCGAACGCCGATTTTGTGGTAGGTCGAGTTCGAAACCTCGAAGCTTCGAACCCGGGGAGTGCCGTCTATGACGCTCTCGAGCGCCTTCAGCACGTCCGGATATGCGCCGCGTTGATAGGCGTCGGCGCTCTCCTTCCCTTCCCAAAGGGTGATTCCAATGGCTACGGTTCCGCTCGGCCGAACGAATGCAATCTCGTCGGTGAAGCCGTGCTGCTTCCAGAGCAGTGGAATTACCTCTCGCTCCATCAACTGAGTGAATTCCGAGAGACTCTCGGGCTTCAGCTGCATCCGAACCGTGCGGGCGAACATTCTCTGACGCCTTTCGGTCTCCAAGATTAGCGGTCACCGCCGGATAAACTTGACTTGGCTCAGATTATCGGGGACCTGAGTGGAATCGCTCACGTCGAATCACTACTTTACGCCAATTCACCGTATTTTGTCAAGTTTACAGGCGACTGAGCGACGGTAGTTAATCATAAATATTTAACTGCGCCGACGGTCGCAGCGCGGCTCCACGCCGAACCGGGGGAGCTCAGTCTCTAGCTCTGTGGACGCTGATCTCGTTTCCCTCGAACTGAAGGCCGTCGAGCATGGAGATGGCCTTCTCGGCGTTCGTGCCGTCCGACATCTGCACGAATCCGTACCCGTGGGGGGAGCCCACGCGGGTGTTACCGATCCAGATGCCCTGAACCTGGCCATGGCGCGAGAACAGCTTGCGAAGGGATTCCTCGGAAGTGTTGTAGGGAAGATTGCCCACGTACAGTTTCATGTGCGGTTCCGCCTTTCGTGGGCTTTGCCCGGTCGGGAGAGTTCCCAGTGTAGTCGAATCTCGCGAACGGCGCAAAAGATCCTCGCGGGAGTCGTTCAGTCGTCCTCGAGGTAGAGTCCTTTCCTGAGCTTCGCCAGGCGCTCGGAGCCGAGCGCCTGGCCCTCCAGGATGTGAACGAGCTCGCGTCGATTCGCGGCGAGCGCGCGGTACCCGCATTTCGGGAAGAGCACAGGAGCGGGCTGATCGAGGAGCGCCCGCGGATAATCACGACACATGCCCGGACGCGACTCGTAGCTGTCGCAGCGACGAGCGTCCCAGTCGAAGTGGGCGCAGGCGAAGACGAACGTGCGCTCCGCGCGGTTCGTCGACTGAAGGGCGAAGCCGTTGACCGTCTCGTGCCACCACAGGAAGAGCCGCCTCAGCGTCGGGAGATACCAGGTGGCTCGCCCCACGCGGATCGCTGGAGCCTCACAACAGGTGCCGCACCCCTGGCAGGACCCGCCGAGATCGTAGGGAATCGCGCCCACGCCCCCGCGCTGCCAGCGAGAAAGGCGCAGACGGATGGCGAAGCAAACGAGCGCGACGCGCTTGACCTCGCGTCGAATCCATCCGTCTCGCATTCCTCTTCGACCCTTTTCTCATTATCGCATCCTCGAGCCGGGACGCCTGCATGTAGAGGCCCGTGGCTCTCGGAGAAGCTTCTGGCGAAGCGGAACCGCTCGACGACGTCACTTGCCCGCTAACAGGGCTTCGATCTTCTCGTCGGAGTAGCTGAGAAGCTTTCCCATCTTCCGCGCGATCTCCCTGCGCGCCTCCCCCTCGTAGCGGTTCTGGTCGACGAGCGCTTTCTTCTCCTCCTTGAGCGCCATGTACTCGTCTTTCACCGAGCTGGTGTAGATGAGAAGCACGTGCTTCCCGTCGGTGACCTCGGCGGGAAACAGGTCGGTGGTGAGGAAATCCGTCTCCCGGTAGGAGAGCGCGTGGTTTCTCTCGACGATCCTCTCCGCCTCTTCGATGAGCGCATCCATCTCCGCGGGCGTCAGCGGCGCGCTCAGCGCCAGCCTCTTGACGCCGGCCCCGACCACTTCCGCGAACGCCCCGATGCCTCCAAGGTTGTAGGAGCGCTCGTCGATACCCGGCGACTCCGTCTCCGGAGGAGGCGGCGCGGGCGCGGCGCAGGCCGCGAGCGAAAGAGACGGAAAAATGAGGACGAAGGCTCTCATGGGGGGGGATGTTAGCATGGCGCCGTCGATTCGAGGGAGCATGAGCGAAATCGCAGCGCGACTCGAAGAGTTCCAGCGTCGGCACCCGAAGAGAACTCTGACTGTTGGGAAGACCGAGTGGAGCTATCGCGTCGCCGGAAGCGAAGCGCAGGGGCTCCTCGTCCTTCCCGGCGCGCTCGGAGGGTCGGAAGGGATGGCTCCCCTGATAGCGCATCTCGCGGACGACTATCGCCTGCTCTTCCTCGAATACCCGGCGGTGTCCGGACTGGACGACTTGCTTTTGGGGCTCTCGGAGATCCTGAGGCGGGAAGGAATCGGCCGCACGGCGCTCCTGGGAGGATCGTTCGGCGGCATCGTAGCGCAGGCGTTCCTCCTCCACTTCCCCGAGAAGACCACTCGGGTCGTGCTCTCCGCGACCGGGCCGCCGGATCCCCGTCGCGCGCGTACCAACGAGAGGTTTCTCCGGATGGTTCGATTCATCCCCATGGGATGGGTTCGTTTTCTTCTCCGGCTCGGGATCAAAAAGCTCCTGAAGAGAGTTCCTCGAGAACGGGAGCTCTGGCTTCGCTTCTACTCAGGGGCCATCGATGGACTGACCCGCGAACGGTTTCAGACGCTTTACCGCGTGTCCATCGACTTCGATCGCGGCTGCCCGGATCGAATCGCGGCCCTCGAGACCTGGCCGGGGGAGATGCTCCTCATAGAAGGAAGCGAGGACCGGGTGGCTTCGAAGAAATCCCGCGACGCGCTGAGGGCTGCCTATCCTCGAGCCGAGACGCTGACGCTCGAGGGAGCCGGCCACGGAATGGCGCTCGAGCGGCCCGAGGAATGGCGGGAGGCGGTCACCCGCTTCCTGGGGCGCGCCGGGAACGCGGAGCCCTCGTGATCGCCAGCGCTACCAGCGCCGCCATGGCGGCATCCTTCTGGTCGCGCGCCCAGGGTGGTCCCGCGGCTCTGCCCATGGCCGTGAGGCATTCGCGAGCGCCCGCGTCGTCCGTCTCGAGCGCCGCGGCGAACCGGTCGGCGAGCTCCCGGCGCGGAATCCGCACGACATCGATTCCGCAGGCCTCGGCGCCGGTGGCGAGCGCTTCCCGGTAGAAGACGCCTTCCGCGGTGTGGATGAAGGGGTGGGCGCGGAGGATCCCGGCGAGGTCCGAAGGAAGCTTTCCCGCGCTCAGCGGGATTCCCGCGGCGAGCAGCGGCTGCGACTCCCGGAGGCTCTCGATCGCGGCCCGCGCCCTTCGAGCGGCGGCGTCCCGCGACTCGCGCACGAACTTCGCCGCCGCGGAAGCCCTCAACCGCGCGGCGCGATGGTACACCTCGGCGCGAACGGTATCGTCCGAGTCCGCGAGTCGAATCCGGCGTCGATCCACGACCCGCGGGGAGCCGAGGGGACCGGCAACCGATACGGAAGCCGCCCAGCCGGTATGGACACTGAAGCCGATGGCGACGGCGCTGGCGTCGGACCTCACGCGAGGGAGACTACTACGCGAACCGCGGAATTTTCACTTCCCCCGGCCCCCCTTGTGGAAGAGAATGGCCGCGCAGGAGGATCCCATGTCACAAACCGCCGACAAGCCGAAACGCGAGCGGGTTCCGCTCAACGGAGTCGACACTCCGAATCTCTTCGCGACCATCAACGCCGTCAAGGGGCAGCCGGAGCTCGGGAAGTTCCAGTTCCGGGCCACGAATCACTGGCTCGAGGGCACTCACAGCGAGGGCCGGATCGAGTCTTTCAGCGGGGCCGGCTCCGAGCACAAGCACGCGAGCACGTTCAAGTTCGACGCCGACCACCCCGCGGTCCTCGTGGGGAAGGATCGAGGACCGACTCCCGTCGAGTTTCTTCTGCACGGCCTCGCCGCCTGCCTCACGGCGGGAATCGCCAACATCGCCGCCGCCCGCGGCGTGAAGCTCACCGAGGTCGAGTCCAAGGTCGAAGGCGACATCGATCTCCGCGGAATCCTCGGGATCTCCGACGAAGTGCGGAACGGCTACGAGAAGATTCGCGTGAGCTTCAAGATCAAGGGCGATGCCCCGCCGGAGAAGCTGCGCGAGGTGGTCGAGCAGTCGCGGGCCCGCTCCGCGGTCTTCGACGTCCTCACCAACGGAGTCCCCGTCGAGATTACAGTCGACGCCGGGTGAAACGCGGGGAGCCATGGAGCTCGACGTCCTCCTGAAGCGGTTCGACGAACCCGACGAGACCCGTCTGTTCGAGAAAGGACGGTTCGACGTCGTGCGCCTGGGAGGCGTCGAGATAGGCCGGGCTTCCTACGAGCCGGGCTGGAAGTGGTCGATCCACGTAGCCCCCTCCGCGGGGACGGCGCGTTGCGGGGTCGAGCACGTGGGCCTGGTCCTCTCCGGGGTGGCGACCGTGGCGTTCGAGGACGGGCGCGTCGTCGAGCTTCGACCGGGAAATCTCTTCCACGTGCCTGCGACTCCCCACGACAGCTGGGTCGTCGGGGCCGAGCCCTACGTCTCGCTTCACTTCCTCGGGACCGGCCAGTACGCCAGGGAACGGAAGTAAGCGGTCACCAGCGCAGCGCCAGCCCGGCGACGAAGCGGTCGACATCGGGCTCGGCGTCGATCTCGATCCCCGCGATCGGGACCTCGAGGCTCGGATCGTCGACGTCCGTCTGGATCGCGAAGCGGCGGTAGTCGATGCGAATGCCAAGATTCTCGTGGAAGAACATCTTGATCCCGAATCCGTAGTTGAAGGCGCCGAACGTTCCGAGAAAGTCGTCGGTCGCGAGGTCGCCGCTCGCGTTCGCGAAGAACCCGCCGTAGCCCACGGTGCCGTAAGGAAAGAACTCACCGAGCGGCGCCTGGAGGACGACGTTTCCCGCGAGGCTCAGGACCGACGCGCCCAGGTCGACGCCGGCGATATCGAAGTCCGAGGTCGGCATGAAATCGAAGCCGAGCTCGAAGCCCACGACCCGGGAAAAGACGCCGATGGTGGCACCGAAGCTCGTCTTGTCCTCGAGCCGAAGGTCGTCGACGAAAGCCTTTCCCAGCAGGAAGGAAGCTTCTCCGGAGGCCTCGACATCGGATGAGCCCAACGACAACATCCACGGGACGACAAGGAAGCCCAACATTCGCAGGCGCATGGTGCGTGAATTCTCCGGCGGAAAGCATCGTCGAGCCATACGGAAAAGACCGTGTTCCGGATCACAGAATTCCCGACTCCTGCCGCTCCGCCCGCGGGCAGTACCCGCTGCCGCCTCACGATCTCCGGCTCCCGCCGCCAGTTAATACGGCGTTCACCCTATGACGGCGCCGCCCGAGCGAGGGCATGCTGGGGCCTCATTCAGGAGAGGTACCATGCCACAGATCGAGACCGAAAAGGGCCTCGGCTCCATCATCGGGGCGAGCGAGAGCATGCGGAGGCTCCATCGACAGGTGGAAGAGGCGGGCCCTTCCGATGCCCCGGTCCTCATCGTGGGGGAGACGGGAACGGGAAAGGAAGTAGTCGCCCGGACGCTCCATCGACTCTCGTCACGGAGATCGCGGCCTTACGTCGCGGTGAATTGCGCGGCGATGCCGGAGAGTCTCGTCGAGAGCGTGCTCTTCGGACACGAGAAGGGCGCCTTCACCGGCGCTTCGGCCCGCTCCGCGGGCTACTTCGAGCAGGCGCACCGCGGAACGCTCTTTCTCGACGAGATGTCGGCGATGCCCGTATCCCAGCAGGCAAAGCTCCTTCGAGTCCTCCAGGAAGGCACGATGCGCCGGCTGGGAAGCGGGACGGAGACGGCGGTCGATGCCCGCGTCATCGGCGCGATGAACGCCGACCCGGGCAAAGCGATGGAGGAAGGCCGCCTCCGATCCGATCTGTACTATCGGTTGAGCGTCTTCGTCATCGAGGTGCCCCCGCTTCGGGAAAGGCCCGGCGACGCGGTGCTGCTCGCGCGCCGCTTCGCCTCCGAGTTCGCGAAGGCCCAGGGGAAGCCCGCTCCCCTCATCGACACCGACGCGTCGATGGCCCTGGCCCGGTATCCCTGGCCGGGAAACGTGCGCGAGCTCAGAAACGCGATCGAGCGCGGCGTCATTCTCTCCAGGAACGATCGAATCACACTCGACGAGCTTCCCGCGACGCTCTCACGGACCTCTCCGCCAGCCGCGGAAAGAAAGGACCCGTCCGACCCGACCCCGCCCGCGATCGAGGTCGCGCTCCCCGGAATGACCGTCGAGGAGGTGAAGCGGAGGCTGATCGTCAGGACGCTCGAGGCCACCGGAAGCATCAGCGAGGCCGCCCGCAAGCTCGGAATCAGCTCGCGCACGATCTACAACAAGATCCGCGAGTGGAACCTCTCTCCCGAAAGCTTCTCGAACGGCAGAGTCTGAGGGCAGTGACTCAAAACCGGATGCCGAAGCCGAGAGCGAAGTCGCTGTCGTCCGCGACGGAAATCTTGGCCTGAATGTCCCGCAAGCGCTCGCCCTCTCTATCGGAGATCGGGGACATAAAGGATCTGCCCCGGCCGGATTCCGCCGTTCTCCGCGATCTCGTCCACGTTCGCGCCGTAGATGTAGACCCAGAAATCCGCGAGACCGTACAGACGGACGGCGATCGAGCGGAGGTCGTCGTCCTCTCGCACACGATAGAGACGAGCTGTGGTCCGCTCCGAGGGATCGCTCGACTTCACCGGCTTCACCATCTTGGCCTCGCCGTCATCTGAATCGCGGCGACGAACAGCGCCGACCCGATCACGCTCCATACCAGAGGAAACGCCGTGCCTCCGACGTCGACGGTGAAGAGCTCGGGCAGAGCCAGGAGCCGCGCGAGCCAGATTCCGATGGCCGCTCCCACGAAACCGACGGCGACGGCGACGAGACACCCGCCGCGAGAGGCGCCGGCGATCGCTTGACCCATGGAACCGCTTATCCCCGCGATCAGCAGGAGAATCAAGACCTCCAGGAGTGTCATGAGTTTCCTCCCTCCGAATCGAACTTTCGATATGACGAACGGGAAGTAGCAAGGGTCATGCCACCGAGACAGCCGATTTTTCTTTCGATGTGCCCGGCCCGCGCGGATGGCGAGGTAACTTCTTCACCTCGACCGGGCAGAACTTTCGTAAGGGCGAATCGGGGAAGGACAGTAGCCTCCCGAAAGGACCCCGCGTTTTCGCGGTCCAAGCGGTGGCACGAGGCTTGCTGAAGCACGAGGCGAAAGGAGTCCACGGAATGAACATGCTTTTCGCAATCATGGCTCTGACGGCTGCGAGTCTCTCGGCCGCGAGCGAACCGGATACCCGGGACGAGCGCGAGCGGGCGCTGAAAGCGGCGGCGGCGCTCGACTCCATCATGGCGGCGCCGGACCAGGAGATCCCCGCCGAGCTCCTCGCGAAGGCTCACGGGGTCGCGGTCATCCCCAACGTCGTCAAGGGAGCGTTTCTCGCCGGCGGGAGGTTCGGAAAGGGCCTCGTGAGCGCCCGCGACGAGAATGGCGAGTGGGGAACGCCGCTCTACATCGACATCGGCGGAGGCAGCTTCGGGCTCCAGATCGGAGTGGAGGCAACCGACTTGATTCTGGTCTTCACCGAGCCCAACGGACTCCGGGAGATGCTCAAGGACAACCTCAAGCTCGGAGCGGACGCGGGCGCGGTGGCCGGGCCGGTGGGTCGCCGGGTGGAGGCGGGGACGAACCTGACGTTCGATTCCCCGATCTATTCCTACTCGCGCAATAAAGGAGTCTTCGCCGGCATCGCGCTGGACGGCTCGATCCTGAGTGTCGATGACAGCTCGAACCAGGAGGTCTACGGCAAGGGCGTGAGCGGCGCCGACATCCTCATGGACGGCAGGATCCCCGTCCGAGACGTCACCCGACCGTTCGTCGAGGCGCTGAGGAGAAACACACCGCGACAGCCGACCGAATAGTTCTCGTCTCGCCTTCAAGGTTGGGAGAGCCGAGGCGAGGCCGGCTCGGATCGGGACGCCGATTCGAGCCGGCTTTTTCCTTCAGCGCGAGACTTCGACCTTCTTGATCGAGGTCACCGTGATGGTTTTACCGTCGGCGCTTACGGTGCCGACCACCGCCACGTTCTCGCCGGCGTGAGGCTCGAGCTTCGCCGGATCGTCGACCAGATACATCTTGGCGTCGTCGGGCACGTAGAGAGCGTAGACCGCTCCCATCTTCACGCACTCGTCGGCGCACTCTTTGTCGTTCATCCCTTCCATCATGTGCTCGGCGCCGCACATGTCGTCGGTGACGAAGCCCTGGAACTCCTTCTCGGCCTTCTCCTGGGACGCGGCGAAGCCGGCGAGACAAAGAAGCGAGAGAACGAGGACCGCGGATCTCATGGAACCTCCCGGGTGATTGGGCGCGACAGCCGAGATTGTCCCTTCCGCGCGCGGTCCAGTCAAACGCCGCTGCATTGACAGGCGACCGAGGCCCTTGCTACGGTCCCGCCATGCGGATCGCGTCTTTCTTCGGTCTCGTCCTCCTCCTCGGAGGGCATCCAGCCCAGGCCCAGATCTCGCCCGACGAGCGGGCGCTTCTCGACGCCCTCGACCCGACGGCGGTCGTCTCCCTGACACGCCGGCTTTCGGAGGAAGTGGGAGTCGGACCTTCGGGAGCGGGCCATGGCAGCGCCATCGCCGGGAGTCCGGCGGAGAAAGCGCTCGCGGACTTCATCGAGAAGGAGATGCGCGCCCGGGGCTTCGACGTGTCGCGCGAACGGTTTCCGGTCCGAAGCTACGACTACGGCGAGGTGAAGCTCCTTTTCGACGGAAGTGCCGTCGGCGCCGTCACCCTCCATTCCTCGACGGGCACCTGGGGCGTCCGCGACGGGGTCGAGTACGCGAACGGAAACGAGGACTCCGGAAGAGAGCTCCGGGCGAAGCTCGTCGACGCGGGTCGCGGCCTCGCCGCGGACTACGAGAGGATCGGGGACGTCGAAGGAAGGGTGGTTCTGGTGCGCCGCGGCGTCTGGCCCAGCGCGACCGCCCTCGAGGCCGGGGTCCGGGGAGCGCTCGCCGTCGTCTTTCACGACTACCCGGGAGAGAACCCCGACGACGCTCTCAAGCAGGACGGGATCCAGTATCACGACGACATCCCTGCCGTCTCGATATCGAAGCGCGACGCCGCACGGATCCTGGAGAAGCTGGCCGCGGGAGAAGTCGAGGTCGCGATCTCGAACCGGGTCGACGCGGGATACGGCTTCTCCGAGAACGTGATCGGACGCCTCACCGGAACCGAGGTCCCGGACGAGTTCGTCGCCGTGACCTCTCATCACGACCGCTGGCACCAGGGCGCTCAGGACAATGCCGTGGGAGTCGCGGTCATGCTCGAGCTCGGCCGGGCGATGAAAGAGGCCGGAACCCGGCGCAGCCTCCTTCTCATCGCCTTCGGCTCCGAGGAGGCCGGCGGAATCGGGACCCAGTCCGACTGGCTCGTCGGCTCCTACGCTTTCGTCAAGGGCCATCCGGAGATCGCGAGCCGCCTCGCCTACGCGTTCAACGTGGACGGCGCCGGCTTCACCGCCGAGACCGGCCACCTCTTCGCGACCGTCGACAACCTCCCGTTCCAGCGCGCGCTTCTGAGGGATCTCGACCTGGAGGGCCGGATTCGACTGCACGAGGGCGTCACGAACTGGGTCGACGCCTGGTCCCTCGGCGGCATCGGGGGAGGCGCGGTCTCGTACCTCCTCTGGTTCTCCGCTCACCCGGAGTACGAAGGCCCTTCTTCGTTCTCGCGGTACTACCACACCCAGCTCGACGTCTACCGCGCCGCGGAGTACCAGAACCTCGACGTCGACCTCGAGCTCGGCGCTCTCGGCCTCTTCCGGGCCGACCGTGCGGCGGTGCTTCCGATCGAGTTCGGGGAGCTCGCAGCCTGGCTCTCGAAGGCGCTCGAGGGCGACTCGCGGAAAGCGCCTTCGGTCTCGTTCGTTGCGGCTCGTGCCGCGGCCGACGCCTTCGCGCGCTCCGCCGAGCGCTCGGGCGCGAGGCTGCGCGCCGTCGAGGGCTCGGAGGTTTCCCGCCTCAATCGCCTTCACTTGAACGTGCGGCACGAGCTCGTGCCCTGGCTTCTTTCGACGAGCTCCTCCCGCGCCCTTCTGAAGACGACGCCCTACGCGTCGGACCTCTCGGCGCTCTCCCGCGCGCGCGAGGCCATCGAGCTCGGCGACGCCGCCATGGCCGCCTCCGCCCTGGAGGAGGTGGCCACCGCCGACACCGCCGCGACTCTGTCGGAGGAGAGCTACTATCGGGAGCGCGTCTACGCTTTCGGTCCCGCGAGCTGGGGCAACGATTTCGAGCAGGACGTCCGGCTGGTGAGCCCGGAGCTCGTCGTCCTTCATCGACGCCTTCGCGGCGGGCGAGTGGACTCCGCGGATCTCGAGGCCATCCGGAGGCTCGAGGCCCAGGCGCGCGGCCATTTGGAAGAGGCACTTCTCTTGATCGCGGGAAAGCTCCGCAGGGCAACCGCGAGTCTCGAATAAGGAAACGACGAGGAGCGCTATGAGTGAAGGCTCGGCCATGTACGAGAAGATATTTGGAAAGCCGGCGCCGGCCGATGAGTCCCTCCGCGGGCTCAAAGAGCTCGCCGTTCATCATCTATTCGCGAAGGTCTGGACTCGGGAGGGGCTCTCGATCCGGGACCGGAGGCTCGTCACCATAGCACTCCTCGCCGCGCAGGGGCGCCCCGACCAGCTCCGGGATCACATCCGCGGCGCCCGCCGCGGAGAAGACCCACTGACCGAGGAAGAGATCGTGGAGCTCATGATCCACGTCGCCCATTACGCGGGGTGGGCCGCGGGTACGAGCGGCCAGGCGATCGCGAGCGCCGTTTTTTCGGAGCCGGGATCCTGATCCTCCTCCTCGCGGGTCTTCTCGCTCAGGCGGCCCAGGAGCCTCCGTCGTTCCGCGCGGGACTGGCGCTCTTCCAGGAGGGACGGCTCGAAGAGGCCGAGAAGGCCTTCATCACCGCGCTGACGGAGTCTCCAGCTCATGCGCCGAGCTCGGTTCAGCTCGCGAGGATCTATTCGCGGTGGGATCGCCCCGAGGATGCGCGGCGCACGCTGGAGCAGGCGCTCGAGCGCCGGCCGAACGGCATCGTTCTCCTCAACGAGCTCGGCTCGCTTCTGATCGCGGAGAATCGGGCCGTGGAGGCGCGGCCGATCTTCGAGCGCGCCGTCAGAAGCGATCCGAGGAATCCTCGCGCGCGCCTCGGGCTCGCGGAAAGCCTCGGGGAGCTCGGCGACCTCGAAGGAGCGCTCGCCGCGCTGAACGAAGCGCGAGCTCTCGACGTGCGCCATCCCGGGCTCGAGGTCTACCGGGCGACGCTTCTCTCGGACCTCGCAAGGCCGGGTGAAGCCGTCGAAGTCCTGGAGAGCCTTCTCGAGTCGAGCCCCGACGCTCCGGAAGCGCGGAGGCTCCTCGGTCTCATCGCCTACTCCCTCAATCGGGATTCCCAGGCCGCCTATGCGCTCGTCGGAGTGCTCGCGAAAAATCCAGCGGACGTCGAGGCCCGCGTCACCCTGGGGAAGATTTACTTTCGGCGGGCGGACTACGACGAGGCGGGCCTCACGTTCGCGCGGGTCCTCGAAGACGACGAGGCGAGCGAGGACGCCCATTTCTACCTGGGAGAGATCGCGCGAGCCTCCCAGCGGTTCGAAGAGGCGGCGCACCATTACGAGAGGGCGAGCTCGTCCGCGGCGAGGAAAGGGCTCGGAGAGGCGCTCCTCAAGTTGGGCCGCTATGACGAGGCGGAGAGCGCGCTCGAGCGGGCTCTTTCGGAAGACACGGAGCCCGGAGAACGGGCGGAGACGCTCTACCTTCTCGGCAGTCTTCGGAACGAGCGCGGCGACGCAGAAGGCGCGGTTTCGGCGCTCGAGGAGGCCGCGAAGAGCGACCCTCATCACCTGGAGACCCGGTACCTCCTGGGGACGACGCTCGCGCGGCTCGGACGGAGCGAGGACGCCCGGACGGAGCTCGAGGCGTTCCGCGGTCTCAAGGCGTTCGAGGAGCGAAAGGAGAAGCTGGAGCTCGCGATCCTCGAGCGGCCGGCGGAGGCCGACGCCTACCGGCCTCTGATAGAGCTCTACCTCGACCATGGCCGCGGGGCCGAGGCCCTTCCCTTTCTGGAGAAAGCCCTCGCTCTCGCCCCCGGAGATCCGTCTCTCCTCGCGCTCTCGGTCCGCATCCGGGAGGGAGTGCCCCGTTGCTGAGCCTCCTCGCCGCGGCCTCGATCGTTCTCGTCGATCGCAGCGAAGCCGCTGGGATTCGGTTCCAGAACGTCTTCGGAAGCGCCGACAAGCGATTCATCTACGAGACCCTGGGAAGCGGAGCCGCATTCGTCGACTACGACGAGGACGGCCTCCTCGACGTCTATCTCGTGAACGGCGCCCCGAACCTCGAGAGCCCGGGCCCGGGAAGCCGGCTCTACCGGAACCGCGGCGACGGCCGCTTCGAAGACGTCACCGAGACGAGCGGCGCCGGAGACGACGGCTTCGGGGTCGCCGTCGCCGTCGCCGATATCGACGCCGACGGCGACAGCGACCTCTTCCTCGCCGCCAACGGCGAAGACAGGCTCCTTGTGAATCAGGCGGACGGAACGTTTCGGAAAGTAGAGATGGACGACGAGCTCATGGCGGGCGGGGCGGCGTTCGGCGATTACGACGCGGACGGGCTTCCCGATCTGTACGTCTCGAGCTACGTGGAGCGCGCGGCTTTCGAGCCAGGGGGCAAGGGCCTCGAGCTCTGCAGCTGGAAGGGCCTCCGCGTGGGCTGTGGACCCTCGGGCCTTCCCGCCGCTCCCGATCGTCTCTACCACAACGAGGACGGACGGCTCCGCGACGCTTCGGAGGAGACGGGGATCGCCGCCGTCGAGCCCTCGTACGGCCTCGGGGTGCTGTTCTCCGACCTCGACCTCGACGGGGGCTCCGACATCTTCGTCGCCAACGACGGCAGGCCCAACTTCCTCTTTCGCAACCAGGGAGACGGGACGTTCTCCGAGGAGGGGCTCCTTCGTGGCGCCGCGTACAGCGGCGACGGCCGCGAACAAGCGGGGATGGGAGTGGACGCCGGGGATATCGACTTCGACTCGGACCTCGAGATCGTCGTGACCAACTTCTCGCACGACCACACCACCCTCTACGAGAACCTCGGCGCGGGATTCTTCGTCGATGCCTCCTACAAGCGCGGTATCGGCAAGGACACGTACTTCCCGCTCTCCTGGGGTGTCCGATTCGTCGACCTCGACGCCGACTCCGATCTCGATCTGTATATCGCCCACGGACACATCTATCCCGAAGTCGATCGAGTGGCGCCGGAGACCTCCTATGCCGAGCCCGACCAGGTGTTCCGAAACGACGGGTCGGGACGCTTCGCGCTCGACCCCTGGGTCTCGGCGCGGCGCTCGGGCCGGGGGCTCGCCTCCGGCGACTACGACAACGACGGCAGGATCGATC
>DAISKN010000053.1:0-16913 GCA_036820975.1 Acidobacteriota bacterium
CAGACGACGACGAGGTATCGAGCCTCGACGGGAAACGTCATCAGGACCCAGATCTGGTTGCGCGGGAAGAGGACGGCGTAGGCGAGCAGGACCCCATAGATCGCTCCCGAGGCGCCGACGATGGGAATGCTGTAGAACGGTCCGTAGGGAATGAAGGCGAGGAGCGCCGCTCCCAGACCGCACAGCAGGTAGTAGCGCACGAACAGCTTCGTCCCCCAGGTCCTCTCGACCGCGCACCCGAACATGAACAGCGCGAGCATGTTCATCAGCAGGTGAAAGAGGTCCCCGTGGAGGAACATGTAGGTTCCGACACGCCAGAGCTGGAAACCCGGGGCCAGGACGGAAGGCGGCGAGAGCCAGAACCACGTGTCGAAGGGCCCGATCAGCACCTTGAGAAGGTGCGCGACGCCGTTGGCGATGATGATGGACTTGACGCCCGGGGTGAGGGGCCCCCCGAAGCTGATGGTCATCTCGCGCCGATAGGCATTCGCCATGGGATAAGTCAGCTTAGCACGCGACTCAGGGCGCTGATAGACGGGCGAGGACGACCGCCACGGCCGCGGGGTGCGAGAGACCCGAAGCGGCGAGCAGCGCGGTGCGATCGAAAGCTCTCGCTTCTTCGGCGACGACTCCCCAGAGCTTCTCTTGTGCGGAGCGGCTCCGGCGGACTTCCGATTCTTCGGAAAGCTCCAGGTACAGGAGAACCCCGACGCTCCTCGCGGTTCCGTCCTCGACCATCTCCTCGAGAAGCTGAAGCGCCCGCTCCCGCGGGAGCCTTCGGACCGCGTTCCGCGCGATCGCCTGCTCGCGGAGAGAGGAACGATCCAGATCTCCGAGAAGAACCCTCAGAGTCCAGGCATCGCCCGAAGGCACGAGAGCAGCCGCGGCTCGAAAGCGAGCCTCGCGATCGGGATCGCCCGCGAGCCGATGGAGCCTGGTCCCGAACGACCCGAGCTCCGCTTCCGCCAGGGCGGAGAACGCCGCCTCGCGGCTCGCTCCCGACGCCCCGGAGGAGGAGGCCACCGCGAGGTCGATGAGCACCGGCAGGTACTTCGAATCGCCGCCGAGCGACATGGCGAGGTGGACACGCTCGGCGAGCGGCCCCGTCGGCGTGGGAGCGAGTCGCACGAGCGGAAGCCGGGCAAGGGCGGCGAATGCCGAAGGAGAGGGCGAGGCGTCCGAGGCGACGCGGCGCACGAGCTCGAGCGCGACCTCGATTTGGACGGGAGAGCCCATCACCGCCTCCAGGACCGGCGTGAGATCGGTCGAGGTCGCCATCTCGGCGCGAAGCCAGGCGTCGGAGCCCGGGGCGCCGAGGGAGAGGAGAGCGAGCGCGGCCGCCCGCGCCGCGAGCGGCTCGCCCTCGCGCCGTAGACGGGAGAGCGCGGGCACGGAAAGGAAGCGATCGGGCCGGCGCCGGAGCCGCTTCACCGCTTCCGAGGTTCCGAGCGCCTCGAGCCGCAGGCGCGCTTCGGGAATCGGGAGGATCGCGAGCGCATCGAGGAAGTCGTCGTCCACGTCGCTCTTCGCGACGAAGCGCTCGAGGTCTTCGCGCGGGAGCACGGTCGAGAGGATCTCGAAGATCCCCGGGGCGGAGACGAGGGCCCCGGCCCAGGCGTCCGGCATCGCGAGAAGCGCCTCGCGCTTCTCGGCATCGCCGGACGCGGGAGAAAGGAGCAGCGACGCGAGGGCCCGGCCCCTCGCCCGCTCCGCCCGCCTCAGCCGATCGCGAATCTCCCGGCGGCCCGAGCGGGCGAAGTAGGGATAGAGGCGGTCGATATGGTCACGGCTCACGGGAACTCCGAGAAGGGATTCGTGATCCCTTTCCGCCAGAAATCGAATCGACGCGTACCGCGCGTTCGGAGAGAGCGCCAGGACCCGCTGTTTGATCTCGAGAAGTGACTCGGCGTCGGAGAAGGCCAGCGGCTCCGGCGCCACGGCGGGCTCCGGGTTTCGACGAAGCCACGCGCGAACGGCCGGCTCCAGAGGGATGCCTGCCGGGAGCGCCCCGAGGACGCGGCGCGGTGACGAAGGATCCGCCGACGTCGACGCCCAGGCGACGAGCGCGCGAATCGACTCCCTCTCCCGAGCGCGAGAGAGATTTCTCTCGAGCGTCGTGAGGAAGAAGCGTTCGGAAGGAGGCTCGGCGACACTCCCGCCGCCGAAGTCCCGGAGGCGACCGTCTTCCGAAGCGGCGAGGACTTCCCGCCACCGGGCGGGTGCGTCGAAGTACGACCCGAGCCCGAGTCGCACGGTTGGAAGGTCGCCGGTCGCGGCGAGGACGCGCCTCGCGTTCCAGGTCAGCTCGCAATCGTGGGAAACGCCCTCGATGAGCGCCCGCGCTCGCGACGCCGCGGAGTCCGGATCGAGGCGGGCGAGGTGCTCGAGAGCCGCGGCGACCTCCTCCTCCAGATCCGGTGGATAGAGGGGAGCGGGAAAACCGGAGAGCTCGCCAAGCGCGGAATCGACGACCTCCTCGAGAACGGGAACCTGCCACGCGTCGTCGACGGGCGAGCGGATCAGGAGCGCCGACAGTACCATCAACATCGGCGACCCCACGAGTCGCTTCCCGGTCAGGAGGTCTTGGCCCTCGGAAGCTCCACGTCGAGCAGCCGCGAGAGCGCGCGGCCGGTGGGCGAGGTCGGGTTCCTCACCAGATCTTCCGGAGTTCCCGAAGCCACGACCCGGCCTCCCGCCTCACCGCCCTCGGGTCCGAGCTCGATGAGATAGTCCGCGGTCTTGAGCACGTCGAGGTTGTGCTCGATGACGAGAACGGTATTGCCCGCGTCGACGAGCTGCTGCAGTACCTTCAGGAGCCGAGCGACGTCGTGAAAATGGAGTCCGGTCGTGGGCTCGTCGAGGATATAGAACGTGCGGCCGGTCGATCGTTTGGCGAGCTCGCGCGAGAGCTTCACCCTCTGGGCTTCCCCTCCGGAGAGAGTCGGGGAGCTCTGGCCCAGACGGATGTATCCGAGCCCCACTTCGATCAACGTCTCGAGGATGCGCCGGATCGCGGGGTGGTTCTGAAAGAGCTCGAACGCCTCGGAGACCGTGAGGTCGAGAACGTCGGCGATCGAGAGCCCCTTGTACCTCACGTCGAGCGTCGCGTCGTTGAACCGGCGGCCCCGGCATTCCTCGCAGGGAACGTAGACGTCGGCGAGGAAGTGCATCTCGACCTTGATGACCCCGTCCCCTTCGCAGCGCTCGCACCTCCCGCCCTTGACGTTGAAAGAAAAGCGTCCCGCCTGGTAGCCGCGCGCCCGGGCCTCGGGAAGGTTCGCGAAGAAGCCGCGGATCTCGTCGAACGCTTTGGTATAGGTCGCCGGGTTCGAGCGCGGTGTCCTGCCGATGGGCGACTGATCGATGTCGATCACCTTGTCGAGGTTCTCGATTCCCAGGACCGCGTCGTGATCGCCGGGATGGCCCTCGGCGCGATTCAGCGTCCGGGCGAGTGCGGGATAGAGGATCTCGTTCACCAAGGTGCTCTTTCCCGCGCCCGAGACTCCGGCGACGCCCACCAGCACCCCGAGCGGAATCCGCACGTCGAGGTTCTTCAAGTTGTTCTCCCGGGCGCCCTTGATCTCGATGCGCTCCTTCCGCGGCTTCCTTCGTTCGGAAGCGATTCCGATCGAAAGCTCGCCCGAGAGGTATTTTCCCGTCAGCGACTGCGGGGACAGCGCGATCTCGCGGGCGGTGCCGGCGGCGACGATCTCGCCTCCGTGCACTCCGGCGCCGGGGCCGAAGTCGACGACGTGATCGGCCGCCTCGATGGTCTCGCGATCGTGCTCCACCACCACCACGGTGTTCCCCATGTCGCGCAGATGCCGGAGCG
Organism: Acidobacteriota bacterium; assembly: GCA_036820975.1. Lineage (GTDB taxonomy): Bacteria > Acidobacteriota > Vicinamibacteria > Marinacidobacterales > SMYC01 > DAISKN01. The sequence continues at coordinate 3,833 of DAISKN010000053.1, forward strand.
CCGCGAGAAGGCGGCCGTTGTCGCGCGGGTGGAGTCCGATCGAGGGCTCGTCGAGGATGTAGACCACTCCGGTGAGCTCCGACCCTATCTGACTCGCCAGCCGGATGCGCTGCGCTTCCCCGCCGGAGAGCGAAGGCGCGAGGCGGTCGAGAGACAGGTAGCCGAGGCCCACGTCCCTGAGGAACCGCAGACGGTTGACGATCTCCTTGAGGAGCTCGGAGCCGATCAAGGCGTCGGTACCCTCGAGCGCGACGGTGGTTGCGAACAGATGGGCTTCATCGATGGCGCTCTGCGCCAGAGCGGCGATGGTCTTCCCTCCGACGGTCACCGCGAGCGCCTCCGGCCGAAGCCTCACTCCCGCGCAGGCGGAGCAGGGCTTGTCCGACATGTACTGGGCGTAGTGCTTCTGCACCGCTTCGGAATCGGTCTCCTTCATGCGGCGCATGAGGATGGGGACCAGCCCCTCGAACCGGGTCTTGAAGGAACGTTTGCCTTTTCGGACGGTGATGCGCTCGGCATCGGCCCCATGGAGTACGACGCGTCTCTGGGCCGAGCTGAGCTCGTTCCACGGCGTCGAGAGATCGATCTCGAAGTGCCGGGCCATGGAGCGGACGACCGCCGCCCTCCAGCCTCCCTTGTCCTCGATGACTCCCCAGGGCTTGACCGCGCCCTGGTTGATGCTGAGCGCGGGGTCGGGGACCATGAGCTCTTCGTCCATCTCGGCGCGGGTGCCGAGCCCGTGGCATTCGGGGCACATCCCGAGGGGGGAGTTGAACGAAAAGAGCTGCGGGGTGAGCTCTGGAATGGAGATCCCGCAATGGTGGCAGGCCTGATCCTCCGAGAACAGGAGATCGGGGGCGCCTTCGCGCTCGACGACGAGCACCCCGCCGCCCTCCCGGAGCGCGGTCTCGACCGAGTCCGTGAGCCGCGAGCGCGCGCTCTCCGAGAGCTCCGCCTTGGCCACCAGCCGATCGAGCACGATCTCGACGTCGTGCTTCTTCTTCTTGTCGAGGACGATGTCCTCCTCAAGCGAGCGCACCTCTCCGTCCACCCGTACCCTCGAGAAGCCGGCGCGACGCGCCTTCTCGAGAAGCGCGCGGTGCTCGCCTTTCCGATCACGCACCAGCGGCGAGAGGATCGAAAAGCGCGTCCCTTCCGGAAGGCGGGAGAGCTCGTCGACAATCTGCTGGGGGGTCTGCCTCGCCACCGGCCGGCCGCAGCGATGACAGGAGACTTTCCCGATCCGGGCGAAGAGAACCCGGAGGTAGTCGTAGATCTCGGTGATGGTGCCGACGGTGGAACGGGGGTTGTGAGAGGAGGACTTCTGATCGACGGAGATCGTGGGCGAGAGGCCGCGGATGGTGTCGTAGAGCGGCTTTTCCATCTGGCCGAGGAACTGGCGGGCGTAGCTCGAGAGCGACTCGACGTAGCGCCGCTGGCCTTCGGCGTAGAGCGTGTCGAACGCGAGGGAGGACTTGCCCGATCCCGAGACCCCGCTGAAGACCACGAGCTTCTTCTTCGGGATCTCGACGGTTACGTTCTTGAGGTTGTGCTGCCGCGCTCCGCGGACGACGATCCGGTCCGGCTCCACGATGGCTGGAGACTAGCCCGAAGAGAACAGGGAACGCAAAACCGCGGATTCCGGTGCAAGAAGGGCAATTTTCCTTTGCGCCCTTTGCGTTCTTCCCCCGGTCTCAGTTCCAGTCCGGTTTGACGGCGAAAAAGAAGCTCTCCCGCCCCCGCTCGACGAACAGCACGACTTCCTCCGGTTTTCGCTCCCGGATCCGTTCGACGAGCTCGCGGAACGCCTCGAAGTCGGCGACCGGCTCGTCGCCCACGCGAACCAGGAGATCGCCGGGGGCGATTCGATTCTGGTTGCTGCTCACCCCCACCGGCGGCTGGACCACGACCACGCCCTGCTGGTCGGGCTCGAGAAACCGCGTGGCCAGATAGTCGTAGGTGATCTCGCGGACGGTGATGTCCAGCTCATCCACCTTCAGCGTGAGAGCCTCCCTTACCGATCTCGGCGCCGCCATGAGTCGGACCGTCGTCTCCCTGCGGGCTCCGCCTCGCAGGTAACCGAGAGCGAGCTCCGCGTCCGCGCCCGCGCGCAGAATTCTTTCGGCGAAAGAAGCGATCTCCTCGTCCCTCCGCACTTCCACCGGCTGTCCGTCGAGAGCGACCAGCGCGTCGCCGACCTCGAGTCCGGCTTTCTCCGCGGGGGATCCGCGATACACGTAGCCGATGAGAATTCCCGAGCTCACGGGGAGCTTCATGTGGGAAGCGAGATCTTTGGAGAGCGCCTGCATCTCGACCCCCAGCCATCCCCGCCGCACCGGGGTCGCGGCCGCGGTGTCGACGCTCGCGTCGACGAGATCCCGTGCCGGGCGGGCGAAGCCGCGCCCGATCCCCTTGGGCAGGTCCCGCATCATGGTGAGGATGGCGAGCGGGTTCCGCGACGACGTCTCCGGCAGCGACACCGTGAGTGCGTCGAGGTAGCCCAGAACTTCCCCTTCCAGCGAGGCGACGAGCGCGCCGACGGGATCGGAGGCCCCGGTTCCCACGACGAACCCCTCTCTCGGCTTCTCGGTCACCGCCTGGACGCGGCTCAGCTCGACCGACACCGCGGGCCCGAGAGGCTCCGGAAGAAGGCTCACGACCGCCACTTGCTCTCCCACCGCGACCGCGCGCGCGGCTTCGAAGACCACGGGCGTGAACTCCGTGCCCTCCTCCGCGTCGATCTGGAGGAACGCGACGTCCGCCCCGGAGTCGCGGCCGAGAAACGTCGCCGGGTACTCGCGGCCGCCGACCAACCGGACACGGGCGCTCGCGATCTCCGCCTCGGCTCGACTGACCGAAGCGGGAAACCGGATGCCGACGCCGTGGGGCACCTGATTGAAGGGCTCGAAGATGATGGCGCTCACGAGGACGACGCCTCGGGGGGAGACGATGACGCCCGTGGTCGAAAGCTCCTCTTCCTCGGCGGGCTCGGACGTCGATCGGCTCACGCGCTGCCGGTATCGAACCGAGACCAGGCTGTCGCGGTATCGGCTCTCGAGAGCCGAGACGCTTCGCGCGAGGGAGTCCTCTTCCGTGAACGAAATCGCGGGCGCGGCCCCCGTCAGGAGCGCCAGGAGCGCGAGCTCAGTTCTCATAGTCGGCCTCGATGAGGATCCAACGGCGCGAATGCCGGCGCATCACCGTGAGCAGCACGTTCTCCGCGCGCGCCTCGTGGCGGGCGCGGTAGAGCGAACGCAGACTCTCGAGATCCGAAACCTCCTCGTCACCCACGGCGACGATTCGGTCGCCGGGAAAGAGGCGCGCCTGGAACGCGGCGCCGTTCGGTTTCACTCCCGCGACGAACACCCCGCGCTGGTCGGGAAGGCTGAACTCCAGCGCCAGCTCCCGGGTGATTCCGCGCGTCGTGAACCCCCAGCTTTCACAGTCCATCTCCCCGGAGCTCGATTCGCCCTGCTCCTCCGTCCTCGCTCCCAGAGTCAGTTCCTCGCCGCCGCGGGCGATCACCAGCGAAACGTTCTCTCCCACGGGGGTATCGGCGATGCGCTTGTAGATCCCCGGGAGCTCCTCGGTGAACTGCGCCGAGACGCGCTCTCCGCTGTAAGAAAGGAGAACGTCCCCGGCCCGCACTCCCGCCTTCTCCGCCGGAGAATCGGGGTCGACGCTCCGGATTACCGCGCCTTCCACCCGCTCCGCTTCGAAGTATTGAGCTAGCTCCTCGAGCGGTTGAAAAGTGAGCCCGATCCAGCTTCTCGAGACCTTGCCCTTCCCGATGAGATCCCTCGCGACCTCTTTCACGATGTTGATGGGAATGGCGAATCCGATGCTGGACGCGCCAAACGCTCCCCGGGCGTTCACCCCCACGACTTCTCCATCGAGGTTCACCAGCGGGCCGCCGCTGTTGCCGGGATTGATGGCAGCGTCGGTCTGGATCCAGGTGTTGAACGAGCCCGTCTTCTCGCCCGTCGGGAGCTTGAACTCGTCCGAGAGGAACCGGTCCTTGCTGCTGACGACGCCGAACGAGAGCGACCGCTGGAGGGCGAGCGGGCTTCCGAGAGCCATCACGTACTGGCCCACCACGAGCGCGTCGGAGTCGCCCAGGGTGACGGGCGCGGGTGCGTGCTGGCCCTCCCTTAGATCGAGCTTCAAGACGGCGATGTCCGTCAAGGGGTCCTCGCCCACCAGAACTCCAGATACCCGTTCCCGATTGCTCAAAGTAATGATGAGGCGCTTCGCCTTTCCGGCGACGTGGTAGTTGGTGACCACATGGCCCTGGTCGTCGAATATGAACCCGCTTCCCACTCCCGTCGAGCTCCGGCGCTCGCCGGAGGAGTAGACGTCGGTGATCGGCTGCACGTTGACGAGCGCCGGGGAGACCCGGTCGCGGGCCGCGAGGATCCGGTCCTGCAGTTCGATTTGCGATCCGGATGCGAGGGCGAGAGAGGCTGCGAAGAGCGTGTGAAGACCCGGCATTGGCTCCATCGTAGCAAAAAGCGGGGCGGTGTTCGCGCAAAGCCCTTCGGCCAGCCTCGCAAGGGCGCAAGAAGAAAAACCCATACAAGGGGATATGGGGACAGGGGTGAACTAGCCGATACGTTCCCGAGACATCTCCCCTATCCCCCGAATCTTCCCATCCCCCCTTGTATTTTTTTTTGCACCTTTCCATTCGCTCCGGGCGCGGGCAAAGGAAAGGCGGCCCCCCGGGCTTCGCCCGAGGGGCCGCTTGGATGGCAGGATGTACGTAGTCGTTCGACGCCAGTCGCCACGGCGCCCTCCTGTTTCCCTCACGAGAGCGGCCGAACTGCGCTGACAATGGCTTAGACGAAGGCGGCATCGAAAGAGTTCCCTGGCTCGATTGCCTGGGGTGAGAGACCGGACATATCATTACCTCCCGCGCGGCGCGGAAGCCCCTATATGGAGGAAGCGTTCAGATGAAAGCCATCGGCTACGACCGGGCCTTGTTCGTGCAGCCTTTCGACCACCGCGGAAGCTTCACCAAGACCTTCTTCGAGTTCAAAGGCGCGCCCAAGATTGAGCCGGACCGGGATCAGCACGTACCGGTGAGCGCCGCCAAGACGCTCATCTACCGGGGTCTGATTCGAGCCATCGAGATGGGCGTTCCCCGCGGGGAAGTGGGCATTCTCGTCGACGCCCAGTTCGGGAGCCATATCATCGCCGACGCCAAGTCGCGCTCGATTCCCGCGGCGGTCTGCGTCGAGAAGAGCGGCCAGGACGTCTTCGATTTCGAGTACGGCTCCCGCTGGGAGGACCACCTCCGGTTCATGGCACCCGACATCGTGAAGTGCCTCGTCCGCTACCACCCTCAGGACGACGCTTCTCTCAACCGAGAGCAGCTCACCCGGCTGAAGCTCCTTTCCGACTACGTCCACGCGAGCAACGATCACTATCTGATGTTCGAGCTCCTCGTGCCCGCGGTCACGGAGGCGGACAAGAAGGCCGGCGATCGCTATGACTCCGAGGTCCGCCCCGGGCACATGGTCGAGGCCATCCGGCAAATCCAGGATTTCGGCGTGGAGCCCGACATCTGGAAGATCGAGGGGCTCGACTCCCGGTGGCACGCGGAGGCGGTGGCGAAGCAGGTTCGCTCGACCGAAGCCCGGAAGAAAGTCGGATCCATTCTTCTCGGCCGAGGCTCCAACAAGGAGAAAGTGCACGAGTGGCTGAAAGTCGCCGCTCCGGTCGAAGGTTTCATCGGGTTCGCGGTGGGGCGCACCAACTTCAGCGATCCTCTGAAGCGCTACCTGAAGAAGGAGCAGGACGAGAAGTCGGCCGTCGAGGAGATCGCGGAGAACTACAAAGGCTGCGTCGACATCTGGAAGAAAGCCAAGGGTTGAAGAGGACGAGCGTTGGCCTTCGCGCGAAGCGCCGTCGTGTGGAGTAACGGGGCCCGGAGGGCCCGTCCTCGGCGCGCGAAGAGCGCGGCGAGCGAGCGCCCCGACGCCGTCGTGTGGTGAAGCACCAGGCCCGGAGGGCCTGTACTCCCCGCGCGAGGAGCGCGCGCCGAGGAGGCGCGCGCACTAAGCAAAGGCGGGCGGGGTCGGAGCCCCCAACCTGGATGTGACGAACCGAAGCCCGGGACCGTTACCGGAATCGACCTTCACACCCACTCCGACCCCGCCTCGCACGGTGCCGCCTGGCGCGACCCGCCGATTCCGCGTTTCTCGGAACGACGTCCCGCCGAGGCTGGCGGCAACTGAAACCGTTTACGGGAGCCAGCTTGGTTTTGGCTGTCTCTCTGAACACGAGTCTAATTAGCAATCTCTTTGCCAACTCCGGAGGACCTGGTTCCAAAAGGCTAACTTACAGAGACGCACGAGATAGCGCCCCGTTCGAAGACACCGCGCCGATTTCTCTCCCCCTCGCTCGAGATTCTCGTGGGAGAAACCCGTCAAGACTTCTTTTTTTTCCCCCCCAACGATGAGGTGATTTCTCCCCCCCAAGCTCCGGCGACCCGCGCCGACCTGTGCTACCATCGACTTACCAAGACAACCGAATCGGTGAAACGCGCATGCGGCGCACCTTGCCGGATGCTCCGTCACACCCGTCGCACCCCGAAGGCATGAAAGCATGAAGGGCTCCGCACCGCCTCGCGGGATTCGCGACTGGATTCCCCGCTTCCTCCTCCTCCTTCTCGTCGTGGCTTCTCCCTGGCCGTTCGGCTCGGTGGCGCCGAGGGCGGCATCGACGCTCGCCGCGGCCCTCCTCCTCTTCTATGGCCTGTACTGGACCTCCGAGCTGCTCCGGAAGCGATCCGTGGCGGCGCCTCATGGATGGCGCTTCATCGCGTGCGGGCTGGCCTTCGTCGCGGTTCAGAACGCCCCGCTGCCCCCGGGACTCACCGCCTTCGCCGCGCCCGCCGTGGCGCGAGCCTACACGCCGCTCTCGACCGAGCTCGACGACGGAAGCGGAGGCGATTCGAGCTGGCACCCGATCTCGATCGAGCCGTTTCGAACCGAGTGGAGCCTTCTCCAGCTCCTCTCGCTCGCCTGCGCGTTCCACCTCTCGAACCGCCTCTTTCGCAGGAGCGCCGAACGAAGCTTGTTCGCCTACAGCCTGGCGGCCGTCGGCGTCGCTCTCTCCCTCTTCGCCGTGTACCAGAAGGCGCGGTTCGGCACCGTCCTCTACGGGCGGGTTGCCGTCGAATCGGGAAGTCCGTTCGGCCCGTTCGTCAACCACAATCATTTCGCGGGCTACGCGGAAGCGTCGGCGCTCGTCGCTCTCGGCGCCGCGATCGGGCTCTCGCGCCGGGCGAGCGCGCTCGCGCTTCTCCTCGCGGGCTCTTCGGTCCTCATCGGGATCGCCCACCTGCTGTCTCACTCGCGGGGAGGGCTTTTCGCGCTCGGCGCCGGGCTCGCCACTCTCGCCTGGCTCTCCCGGAAACGAGAAGCGGGAGAGGGCCGCGCATTCCCCATCGGCCTCATCGCCGGCGGCGCGGTCGCGGTCGGCGCCTTCCTTCTGGTCTTCGCGCCCGCGAGTCTCACCGAGCGTCTCGCGAGCTTCGGCAATCCCGCGGGGGACGACTCCGTCGGATTTCGCATGCGGCTCTGGTCGGACTCCCTCGGACTCTCGGCGTCCTCCCCAATCGTCGGCACCGGCCTCGGCACCTTTGCCGCGGCCATCCCGCCTTACCGCAGCGGCCCCGGAGAGATCCGCGCCGAGTACGCCGAGAGCGATTGGCTTCAGCTCCTCTGCGAAGCGGGAGTCATCGGTCTCGCGCTCGCGGCGATTCTCGTCGCGTCCTCGCTCGCGGGCGGTCTCAGGGAGGCGCGCGCCGAGACGTCCGAGAGAAGCCGCGGCGTTCTTCACGGGGCCGCCGCCGCCGCAGTGGCGCTCTCGGTCCATGGATTCGTCGATTTCAACTTCCGGATTCCCTCGAACGCGCTCCTCTTCGCCGTGATCCTGGGGGTCGTCGCCCCCGCGGGAGCGAAGCTCTCCTGGGAAGGCCGCAGGTTCTTTCGCCGTTCGGCGGCGCTCGTCCTCGCCGCCCTCGCCCTCGCCGGCGCCGCGCGGACGCTGAGGCTCGGCTGGAGCGACGAGCTGAACCGCCGCGTGAACCCTTTGCTCACCCGGCCCGAGGAGTTCGCCGCCCTGATCCAGGCGCTCTCAAAGTCGCGGAGCGCCGTGCCGGCGAACCCCGATACGACTTATCTTCTGGGCCGCCTCTACAACGAGGAGGCCTACCGCTCCCGCGACGAGGCTCGCTATCGCGAGCTCCGCCTCGAACAGGCGGGCGAAGCGTTCCGCGAATCGCTGCGGCGGGCTCCCGCGCGCGGACGAACCTGGTTCGAGCTGGGCTGGACCGAAGCGAACCTCGGCCGCGACGCGGAGGCGGACCGCCTGTTCGCGCTCGCGCTCGAGCTCGAGCCCCACTGGGCGAATCTCCGGGCGAACTACGCCCTTTACCTGGTCTCCCGCGGCCGCATCGATGACGCTCTCGTCCAGATCGAGGCCGCCGGCGCCCTCGAGCCGGGCCTCGCCCCATTCGATGCCCTTTCCATCATCGGTCCCCACGTGAAGCACGACGTCCACCTTCTGCGGCGGGCCGCGGGAAGCGGGCCCGACGCCGAGAGCGCCCTCGAGACCTTCGTGAAGTCGAGCGAGTAGCAGCGTGGAAAACCTCGACGAGGCGACGGTCCGCTCTTTCGGCCGCCAGTGGGAGCGCTTCGATCAATCGGAAGTGCCCGAAGAGGCGCTGCGAACGATGTTCCGGGAGTACTTCGCCATCTTCCCCTGGGAACGGCTGCCGGAGAACGCCGTTGGAGCCGACGTCGGGTGCGGATCGGGACGCTGGGCCCGCTTCGCCGCGGAACGCGCGTCGGTGCTCCATTGCGTCGATGCCAGTGAAGGAGCCCTCTCGGTGGCGCGCCGCCGCCTCTCGTCGGTCAGAAACGTCGTCTTCCACCGAGCGAGCGTCGACGCGCTTCCCATCGCGAGCGAGAGCCTCGATTTCGCCTACTCGCTGGGAGTTCTCCATCACCTGCCCGACACCGCCGGCGCCTTCACCGCCGTCGCGCGGACGCTCAAGAGGGGCGCTCCTTTCCTCGTGTACCTCTACTACGCCTTCGAGAATCGCCCCGCGTGGTATCGAGTCCTCTGGAGGGTCTCGGAGCTCGGGCGAAGGACCGTCGCCCGGCTCCCGCCGGCGACTCAGTCCTTTCTCTGCGACGCCATCGCGCTTTCGATCTACTGGCCTCTCGCCCGGCTCGCGCGCCTCGCGGAGGGCGCGCGGCTTCCCGTCGCGAGCCTCCCTCTCGCGCTCTACCGCGACCGCGACTTCTACAGCATGCGCACCGATGCCCGAGATCGATTCGGAACCCCGCTCGAGAAACGATTCCGGGCCGAGGAGATCGCGAGAATGATGAAGGACGCCGGCCTCGCCCAGATTCGATTCTCGGATCGACCGCCGTACTGGTGCGCAGTGGGAATCAAGACTTGAAGCCTCGATCGAGACGGCCGGCGTAGCGATAGCGGTTCCCCCATCGATCGGAGCGCACCCGGGAGAGCGCGCGCGACAGAACCCGAAGGGCGAAGAGCGCCGCCCGTCGCGGCCGGGCGAGGTCGCGGGGCGAGAGACGGGAGGGAGCCGGCCAGGAGACCTCCGTCACTTTCGTTTCGACGGCGGACAATCCGAAGCGGCGGAACAGAGCCCACTGCCCCGCTACGGTCGCGAGCAGCACGTGGTAGGGAGGCATCGAAACCGGCGCGCGGCGCTTCAACGCTCGGGTCATCCGCAGCGTCCAGGTGAAGAGGTTTCCGTTCGCTTCGAGCGGCCCCTGGGCGAGAAGAAGACCTCCCCGCTTGAGCAGCGACAGGATCCGGGGCACCTCCCGGTCGATATCGGTGAGATGCTCGAGGACGTCGCCCAGGTGGAGCACGTCGGCGACAGCGCCTTTCTTCAAGGCCTCTTCGCTCGTCAGCACGCGAAGTCCCGCTCTTCTCGAGGTCGCTTCCGCGACCTCGGGGGAGAGCTCGATCCCGAGCGTGGTCCAGCCCCGGGAAGCCGCATCGGCCAGGAGCTCGCCGGCGCCGCAGCCGTAGTCCACGAACGCGCCCGCCGGAAGGCGATCGAGCCATTCGAGCACCCATTGGGGCTCCCGGGGGTCTTCGATCGCGTCCGGCCGGGACGAGCTCCCGTAGCTGGTGCCGTACATGGAGGCGAGATCCCCGGCGTCGGGCATCGGCCGGCAGTAGAGTGAGCGGCAACCCCCGCAGGCCACGTAGGGGAACTCCTTCCCCCGATGAAGGGTGACGCCGAGCCAGGACGGCTCGTAGGACTCGAAGCCGCAGAGAGGGCAGCCCGCGGCCATCGCTCTTGGTCCGGCCTAAGCGGCCATCCGTTCGTACAGCCGGCGATAGCGCGGGATTCCGACGGCATCGAGCGAGAACCGCTCGACCGCGGCCCGGCGAGCGATCTCGCGGAGCGCATCGACGTCGGCCGCCGCCAGGCGCTCGGCTGCGCTCTCGATCGCGCCGGGACCGAGATCGCCGGCATCGATCACTGCGGGCACCTCGTCGATGAGCCGATTGCCGTCGCCGATGCCGCGGTTCATGACCGTCGGCAACCCCATGGCCAGATACTCCGCCGTCTTGGTCGGCGACGAGCCGAGCTTGGAGAAGCACGGGGTGATGAACGACACCGCCGCGTCGGCGGCGGCGAGCGCTTCCGGCATCTCTCCCGGCGCGACCCGGCGGACCAGCACTTCCTCCCGCGGAACTCCAGCCGCCGCGATCGCGGCGTCGAAGCGGTCGGTCGGCGAGTGGGTCAGGAGCGCGAAGCACGAGGGGCGGCGGCGGCGGAGCGCGGCGTAGAAGCGGACCATCTCCTCTTCGCGATACCAGGCGCCGAGGGTTCCAGAATAGACGAGGGCGAAGCGATCCCCCGCCCCCAGATCGCGGCGCCATCGCGCGCGAGCGTCGGCGCTCGCGGAGAAACGGGTGACGTCGACGCAGGTGGGGATGACCTCTATCGGCGTCTCCCGGGCCACCAGGCCCGTCTCGTCGCGAAGGTGACGAAGGTGCCGCTCGGTCAGCACCACCACTCCGTCGGCGCGGGCGAAGAGGCGCCTCTCGAAACGCTTGAGGAGCTTGTAGCGGTACGACCCGGCGCTCCAGTGCCCGGCGTCGACGTACTCCTCTCCCAAGAGGCCGCGCACGTCGAAGAGGAAGCGCGTCCCCGGCGAAAGCGCGGCGGCGAGCTGAGCCGCCGCCGACGGCAGGTAGCTGCGGGCGTGCACGATGCGCGGGCGCGCGGAAAGACCGCGCGCCAGGAGTCGCGTCAGCGCCCAGGCCGCCTCCGCCAGCTTCACCGTGAAAGCGTGCGAAGCGCTGCGCCTCGACCAGTAATAACCGATACCGGATCCCGCGAGACGGTCTTCCACCGCGCGGATCTCGTCGGCGGTCGCCTGCCGCGGCTCGAAGGCGACGATGTCCATGCGGAACCCGGCGCGCGCCAGGCCCTCGACGTACGGCAGGACCTGGGAGTGCCCGAGCGGCTCGGTCATGCCGGTATGGGAAACGTAGAGAGCGCGCAAGTTTTTTGCCCAGGGGGAATATTGATCTTACAATTAAGCATACCCACAATGCGAGTTGCGGCACTGGTGCCTTATCACCAGGACTACTGCGCGGGGCAGCGCTTCCGCGTCGAGACATGGGCGCGCCACCTCGAGTCGCGCGGGATCTCGTTCTCGTTCCTGCCGTTCGCGAGCCCGGCTTTGACCTCGGTGCTCCATGCGCGCGGTCCGATCCTGCGCCGAGCGGGCGCGCTCGCCCGCTGCTGCATGGAGCAGCTGGCGCGGGTGCTGCGGGAGTCGCGGCCCGACGTGGTCTACATCTACCGCGAGGCGGCGCTCGTGGGTCCCGCGCTCATCGAGAGGCTCACGCGGAGGTGGCGCGCCCCGATCATCTACGACCTCGACGAGCCACTGTTCGTCCCCTACGTGAGCCCGTCGAACGGCCGGCTCACCGCGCTCAAGTGGTTCGGGAAGACCGACGACCTCATGCGGATGAGCGACCAGGTCTGGGCCGTCAACCGCGCCATCCACGACTACGCGAACCGATTTTCGCGGCGCGTTTCCATCGTTCCCATGGCGGTCGATACCGACCGCTACGCGCCGGCGCCGCAGCTCCCCGCGGGGGCGCCCCTGCGCGTCGGCTGGGTGGGGACCCGCACCAGCCAGCCCAACCTGGAAGCGGTCGTAGAGCCGCTCGCACGTCTTTCTCGCTCTCACGGCGCGACGCTCTCCGTGGTCGCCGACGAGCCGCTCCGATTCGAAAGCGTTCCCGTCGAGTTCACCCCCTGGTCCTGGGATGTGGAAGTGCCGCGCATGCACCAGTGCCAGATCGCGCTCGTCCCCGTGAAGCCGGACGGCTGGAGCCCGTGGAAGTTCTACTACAAGCTCGTTCAGTGCATGAGCATGGGGATCCCGGTCATAGCCTCACCCATCGGCTCCAACCTGGAGATCGTCGAGGACGGCCGGACGGGATTTCTCGCCGAGACGCCCGACGACTGGTACGATCGCATGCGCCGTCTCGCCGAGGATCCCGAGCTGCGGCGAACCATGGGCGCGGCGGCGCGACTGGTCGTCGAGCAGCGATTCAGCCTGAGCGGGCAGCTCGACCTCCTGGAGCGGGAGCTCAAGGCGGCGGCCGCATGAAGGTCGTGATCTTCGCCGGCGGTCTCGGGAGCCGGCTTTCCGAAGAGACGGAGTCGAGACCCAAACCGATGGTCGAGATCGGCGGGCGGCCGATCCTCTGGCACATCATGAAGCACTACGCGCACCACGGACTGAAGGAGTTCGTGATCGCGCTCGGCTATCGCGGCGAAGTGATCAAGCGCTGGTTCCTCGACATGGCGGAGCTCGACGGGAGCTTCACCCTTTCGCTGGGCGATCGCCGCGTGGAGCGGCACGACCGGCCCCTCGACGATTGGAAGCTGAGGCTCATCGACACCGGTGTCGAGACCCAGACCGGCGGCCGGCTGGCGAGAGTGGCGCCGCTTCTGCGCGACGGCCTCCCGGTCGAACTGCTCGACTCGCGCGCGGCG
>DAISKN010000054.1:0-16700 GCA_036820975.1 Acidobacteriota bacterium
TCCAGAAGGTGCGCGAAGCCGAGCGGGACCATATCTTCAGCGAGTACGGAGACCGCATCGGGAATCTCGTGACGGGCATCGTCAAACGGGCGGAGAGCGGCGACCTGGTGGTGGATCTGGGAAAAACCGAGGCCCTGCTCCCGCGCCGCGAGCAATCCCGCGCCGAGGTCTTCAACCCCGGCGAGAGAATCCGCGTGGTCATCGTGCGGGTCTCTCGCACCTCCCGCGGACCGCAGGTCATCGTGTCCCGCACCGACCCGTCGCTTCTCGCGCGGCTCTTCGAGATGGAAGTTCCCGAGATCTACGAGGGAACGGTGGTGGTCAAGAACGCGGTGCGCGAGCCCGGCGACCGTGCCAAGGTCGCGGTCTTCTCCAAGGACAAGGACGTCGACCCCGTGGGCGCCTGCGTCGGCATCAAGGGAGCCCGCGTTCAGAACATCATCCGCGAGCTCCGGGGAGAGAAGATCGACATCGTCGAGTGGAGCGACGACGCGCGGACGTTCGCCATCAACTCCCTGAACCCCGCGAAGGTGAGCCGCGTCGCGATCGTCGACGACAAAGAGAAGGTGATGGAAGTCGTCGTCGAGGACAAGCAGCTCTCGCTCGCCATCGGAAAGCGCGGACAGAACGTGCGCCTCGCGGCGCGCCTCCTCGGATGGCGCATCGACATCAAGAGCGAGGAGGAGAAGAAACGCGAGGTTCAGTCGCAGATGGACGCCGCCATGGCGACCGCCGAGACCGACGTGCGCGTGCTCGAGGGCATCGGGGAAAAGACGCTGAAGAAGCTCATCGCCCACGGAGTCACCTCGCTCGAGAAGATCGTCGCGAATCCCGCGGCGGTCATCGAAGTCGCGGGCATCGGGGACAAGACGGCGGCGAAGATCGTGCGATCCGCCCGAGTGCATCTGGGTCTCGAGGCGGGCGATGCCGAGGTCTCCGAGGCCGCGGTCGCGGCCGACGGGGAAGGCGAGCCGATTTCGCCTGACGGCGGGCCTGATGAACCTGTTGAAGAAGATACGGAAAATGGCGACGACGAAGAGGAAGCGCTTCTCGTCGGCGAGGGCGCTTCGGGAGTCACCGACGGCGCCGACCGAGGTGACGGGTCCGACGCCACCGGAGGTGAGCGCTAATGGATAAGATACGAGTCTACGAGCTGGCCCGGGACCTCGGAAAGAGCAGTCCCGAGACCATCCAGCTCCTCAAGAACAAGCTCAAGATTCGCGTGAAATCCGCCTCGAGCACCATCGAGGAGGACACCGCCATCAAGTTGAAGCGGATGATCCGGCTCGAGGGCGACGAAGGCGCGACTCGCCCGAAGGCGGCCCCGGAGCCGGCCGCACCCGTGACCGCGGAAGAGGGCAACGGCGGCGCTACGGTTGTCCGCAGCCGCCGCACCGAGAAGGCCCGCCAGGCGCTCCTCCAGGAGATGATGGACGAGGAGCAGGCCGTCCAGAGGGCCGTCGAGGAAGAGAAAGAGCGGAAAGAACGGGAGGAGCAGCAGAGGATCGAGGCGGCGGAGGCCGCGCGTCTCGCCGCCGAGCGAGCGGCGGAGGAGGAGAAGCAGCGGATCGAGGACGAGCTGGCGCGCGAAGCTCTCCTCGCCATCGACCGCGCGGCCGAGCAAGCGGCCGCAGCCGCCGCGGCCGCCGAAGCGGCGTCCGCAGGCGTCGTCGAGCAGGAAATCCCGAGAGCCACGGCAGCCGAGCCTTCCCCTGCGCCCGGGGAGCATGACTTCGCCGTTCGAGCCCCGGTCGTGGACGCCGTCGCTTCGGCGCCGCCTCCAGTGCGGCCATCCGCACCGCCGGCGCCCGAGGAGCGACCTCGGCCCGTTGCCTCGCCCCCTCAGGCGGCGCGCCCGGCCCACGGTCATCCGACGACGCCTCCGGGCGGATTGAGGCCGCCGGTGTCGCGCGAGGCCTTCGTCCCCGGCCCCACGTCTACGTACATTCGTCCGCGGCCTCCTGTCGCCCCGAGGCCTCGTCAGGATATGAGGCCGGTACCGCCCCCTCCGCGCCCCGCGGCGCCCATCCGGACCGTCAAGCCCCGCGGCCCGGAGCCCCCGGGCACGGCGAAGCCACAGCCCAAGCGCAAAGGAAAGCGCCCGCAGCGGCCGCAGCAGGTCGAGGCGATGGAGCCGTCCCTTCCCGAGCCTATGCCTCGGTTCGACGATCGCCGGCCAACGGTTCCGGTGGTGCTGCGAAAGGTGACGCTGACAGAGGGCGTGACGGTGAAGGAGCTGGCGGAGAAGCTCGAGATCAAGCACAAGGACGTCATCAAGGCGCTCCTGAGTCGAGGCTTCCTCGCTACCATCAACCAGACGCTCGACGCCGAGACGGCGACGGCGGTCGCGAAATCGTTCGGGGCCGAGGCGGAAATCCTCTCTTTCGAAGAGGACGTGCTCCGCGAGGAGATCGTCGTCGAGAAGGCGGAAGACGTCCTTCCCCGGGGTCCGGTGGTCACCGTCATGGGCCACGTCGATCACGGGAAGACGAGCCTTCTCGACGCCATCCGCCAGACGAAGGTGGTGGAGAAAGAGGCGGGCGGCATCACCCAGCACGTGGGCGCTTACACCGTCGCCGTCAACAACCGGAGCGTCGTCTTCCTCGATACTCCCGGTCACGAGGCCTTCACCATGATGCGCGCCCGGGGCGCGGCGGTGACCGACATCGTCATCCTCGTCGTCGCCGCCGACGACGGAGTAATGCCCCAAACCCGGGAGGCCATCGATCACGCGCGCGCGGCGGGCGTTGCCATCATGGTGGCGATCAACAAGATCGACAAGCCGGGCTCCAACCCCGATCGGGTCAAGCAGCAGCTCGCCGACCTGAACCTCATTCCCGAGGACTGGGGTGGAACCACGGTCTTCTGTCAGGTTTCGGCGAAGAAGCGCGAGGGACTCGATCTGCTTCTGGAGATGATCCTCCTGGTTGCGGATCTGCTGGAGCTCAAGGCGAACCCCGAGCGAGCGGGAACGGGAACGGTGCTCGAGGCGAAGATCGACAAGGGCAAGGGTCCCGTGGCTCACGTGCTGGTGCAGAACGGGAGCGTGGCGATAGGGGATTCTTTCGTCGCCGGCGCGGTGTACGGCAAGGTGCGGGCGATGCTCGACGACCGGGGCCACAAGGTGAAGAAGGTCGGACCCTCGTCGCCGGTCGAGATCCTCGGGCTCACGTCGCTCCCCCAGGCGGGCGACCAGTTCCAGGTATTCGCGGACACCATGAAGGCGCGCCAGATCGCCGAGTTCCGTCAGCAGAAGCTCCGTGAGCGCGAGCTCTCGACGACCGCGCGGCTCACCCTCGACCAGCTCCACCAGAAGGTGAAGGAGGGGAGCATCAAGGAGCTTCCCATCGTGCTCAAGGCGGACGTGCAGGGTTCGGTCGAGGTCCTGAACGACACCCTCACCAAGCTCTCGACCGACAAGGTCAAGGTGCGCATCATCCACGCTGGCGCCGGCGCCATCACCGAGACCGACGTGAACCTCGCCTCCGCGTCGAACGCGGTGATCGTCGGGTTCAACGTGCGCCCGGAGCGCAATGCTCAGGAGCTCGCGGAAAAAGAGAGCATCGACATCCGCCTCCACACCGTGATCTACAACGTCACCGACGAGCTCAAGAAGGCCATGGAAGGCCTCCTGGAGCCGACGTTCAAGGAAGTGGTGGCGGGCCACGCCGAGATCCGGAACACGTTCCGCGTGCCCAAGATCGGTGTGATCGCCGGCTGCTACGTCACCGACGGTCGAATCCCCCGCACGTCGCAGGTGAGGCTCCTCCGGGACAACGTGGTGGTCTTCGAGGGAAAGATCGGAAGCCTCCGGCGCTTCAAGGACGACGTCTCCGAGGTGAAGGAAGGCTTCGAGTGCGGAATCGGCATCGCCGGCTACAACGACGTGAAGCTCGGCGACGTCATCGAGGCCTACACCATGGAGAAGGTCACGGGCACCGGCCTTTAGGCAAGCGCCGCAAGTGTCGAGCCGGAAGAAAGCGGGCTTCGAGGGAGGAGCACCCATCATCGGGCTCCTGACAATCGAGCTCCATTTTCCCGAGGCCCAGTCGCTCAAGGCGAAGCGGATGGTGGTGAAGTCGATCAAGGATCGGCTGCGCCGCAAGTTCAACGTGGCGGTGGCGGAGACCGGTTACCTGGAGCTCTGGCAGCGCGCGGAGCTGGCGGCGGTCTCGGTGAACGGCACGCGCTCGATCCTGGAGTCGGAGCTCGAGGCCATCAGCCGCGAGCTCGAGGACCACTTCCCCTCCGAGCTCCTGGGCACGAGCTTCGAGCTCATCGAATGAGAACAAGACCAATAATCGGCCTGGAGTATTAGCGTTGTCCCGGAATCGCGGCGAAAGAGTACGCCCGGAGCGGCTGGCGGAGCAGATCCGCATGGACGTGGCGGAGATCCTCCAGACCCAGCTCAAGGATCCGCGGCTTCCGCTCGTCACCTGCACCCGGGTGGCGGTGACCAACGACCTCAAGAGCGCGAAGCTCTACGTGAGCGTTCTCGGGGACGAGGCCCAGAAGAAGAGCGCGATGAAGGTCCTGGAGGGCGCGACGGGATACGTGCGGCGCCTCCTGGCGCAGAGGCTCGGCCTCCGCAGCGCGCCGGAAGTCCGGTTCGTGTTCGACCCGTCGATCGAGTACGGCATCCGGCTCGAGGAGCTTCTTCAATCGGAGAAGGAGCGGTCGCCCGCGCCGGAGGACGACGAGGCGGAGCGCGGGCCCGAAACCGAGTGAGAGCGCGGGACCTCGAGGAGGCAACCTACCACGGCGCTCTTCTGGTGGACAAACCCGGGAGAGTCACCTCCCATGACGTGGTCGCGAGCGTGCGGCGACTCGCCCGGCAGCGGCGCTGCGGCCATACCGGGACGCTCGACCCCTTCGCCACCGGCCTCATGGTGATTTGTCTCGGCAAGGCGACGCGGCTCGCGCGGTTCCTGAGCGGGACTTCGAAGAGCTACGTCGCGACCGTGCGCTTCGGATTCTCGACGGATACCTACGACCGCACGGGGGCGGTCACGGGTGCGAGGACCGATTCCTGTCCGGGCCTTTCGGAGCTCGAGTCCGCGCTCGGCGGATTTCTCGGAGTCCAGGAACAGCACCCGCCGCTCTTCTCCGCCAAGCGGATCGACGGAAAGCGATCCCACCGGCTCGCGCGCGCCGGTGTCGACGTCAAGCCGGCCCCCGCGAGGGTGGAGGTCCTGGAGCTCGCTCTCGCGGAGTTCGAGCCGCCCCGCGCGCGGCTCGCGGTTTCGGTCTCGAGCGGGACGTACGTTCGCTCGCTCGCCCACGATCTCGGCGAGCGGTTAGGCTGCGGGGCGCACCTGGAAGAGCTTCGGAGAACCCGCATCGGTCCCTTCGCCGTCGAGGAGGCGTCGACCCTCGACACCCTGAGCGGCCTCGCGTTCCAGCAGCGGCTGCACGAGAGTCTTCTCTCCCCGGCGGACCTCCTGCGGGAGCTCCCGCGGGTTTCCGTCTCCGCCGATGCGGCGATGCTCCTGGTTCACGGCAGGGACGTGCCCGAAGGCGCCTGGGAGCCACCCCCGGAAGCTCGTGTCGCATCCGGGCCTCTTCGCGTCTGCGACGAGCAGGGAGACCTCGTCTCGGTCGCGACTCTCCACGAAGAGACGCGGGCCCTCCGGCCGCTCGTCGTGGTTCGCTCTCCCCCCCGCGGGAAAGCCCAAGAGTCGTAGTCCTTTACAG
This sequence comes from Acidobacteriota bacterium, assembly GCA_036820975.1. Lineage (GTDB taxonomy): Bacteria > Acidobacteriota > Vicinamibacteria > Marinacidobacterales > SMYC01 > DAISKN01. Next base: position 5,695 of record DAISKN010000054.1, read on the forward strand.
CTTTTGTCCGCTGTGCTACCATTCGCGGCGAGTAAAAAAGACGAAGTAAAAGACCGTCAAGAACGGAGGACCTTTATTTGACGCTCACGAAGGAGAAGAAGACCGGGCTGATCGGAGCCTATCAACTCCACGGTAATGACACGGGTTCGCCCGAGGTGCAAATCGCCATCCTCAGCGAGCGCATCGGATATCTGACCGAGCATTTCAAGACTCACGCCAAGGATCATCACTCGCGCCGCGGGCTCCTGAAAATGGTCGGCCAGCGTCGGCGCCTTCTGGACTACCTGAAGAAGAAGGACGTCGACCGCTACCGCGGAGTCATACAACGGCTCGGTATCCGCAAATAAGTTCATGCCCGGCCCCGCAGGACGCAGGGTAGCCCGATTCGAGGCCGCTCCAGCGTTCTCGCACATGTCCCCCGAACGGGTTCCATGCAATCGAGCGGTTTTCGGTCCTCCGATCCCACTCGCCTGAGCGATACCTTACCTGGTAAGGCGCCGTCCGCGTATGGCGCCACCTTTTCGGCAAGAGCCGGCGAGAGTCGCCCTCGGCGACCGCCGCTCCCGCCTATAGTTCCAAGGAGAAAACAATGATTCAGAAGAAAGAAGTGGCCATTGGTGGGGCCACACTGTCCATCGAAATGGGCAAGATCGCCAAACAGGCGAACGGCGCCGCCGTCGTTCGTCTGGGGGACACGGTGGTGCTGGTCACCGCCTGCGCTTCCAAGGACGAGAGAGAGGGCATCGATTTCCTCCCGCTCACCGTCGACTATCGAGAGAATTTCTACGCGTCGGGCAAGATACCCGGCGGGTTCTTCAAGCGGGAGGGCCGTCCGAACGAGAAGGAGATTCTCACCAGCCGGCTCATCGACCGGCCCATCCGGCCGCTCTTCCCCGAAAGCTGGCATCGGGAGACCCAGGTGATCGGCCTGGTCCTCTCGACGGATCGCGAGAACGATTCCGACGTGCTGGCGGTGACCGGCGCGTCCGCCGCGCTCTATTGCTCCGACATTCCCTTCCACACCCCGATCGGCGCGGTGAGGGTCGGGCTCGTCGACGGCAGCTTCGTCGTCAACCCGACGTTCGATCAGCTCAAGAAGAGCGACCTCAACCTGACCGTAGCCGGAAGCGCCGACGCCATCGTGATGGTCGAAGCGGGCGCTTCCGAGGTGACGGAAGAGCGGATGGTCGACGCTCTCGGCTTCGCCCACCAGGAGATCAAGAAGCTCGTCGCGATCCAGGAGGAGCTCTTCCGCGAGCTCTCCCCGGCCAAGATCGACGTCAAACCGTGCCCGAAGAACGAGGCGGTCCACAAGGAAGTGGAGGAGAAGATCTACTCCCGGCTCAAGGATGCGATGCGCACCAAAGGCAAGCACGCGGCCGACCGCGCGGTCACGCAGGTGAAGCAGGCGCTGATGGAAGAGCTCGCCGGGCGCGAGCCCCAGGATCTCGCCGAGGCGGCCGGCGCCTTCGGCGCTCTCCAGGAGAAGGTGCTGCGCGAGGAGGTCCTCCAGCATCGGCGCCGCCTCGACGGACGGGCGTTCGACGCGATCCGCGAGATCACCTGCGAGGTCGGAGTCCTGCCGCGCACCCATGGATCGTCGATCTTCACCCGAGGGGAGACCCAGGCCCTGGTCACCGTGACCCTGGGCACGTCCGAGGACGTCCAGCGGATCGACTGGCTGGAGGGGGAGTCGGAGAAACGTTTCATGCTCCACTACAACTTCCCGCCGTTCTCCGTCGGAGAGGCGAAGTTCCTCCGGGGGCCGGGCCGTCGTGAGATCGGCCACGGAGCCCTCGCCGAGCGGGCCCTGGTTGGAATCGTGCCGGGCGAGGACGAGTTCCCCTACACCATCCGCATCGTCTCGGACATCCTCGAGTCGAACGGCTCCTCCTCGATGGCGAGCGTCACCGGAGGCTGCCTAGCGCTCATGGACGCGGGAGTCCCGCTGAAGGCCCCAATCGCCGGAATCGCCATGGGCCTGGTCAAGGAGGGCGACAGCTACGCCATCCTCACCGACATCGCCGGCGCCGAGGACCACTACGGCGACATGGACTTCAAGGTCGCGGGCACGGCGAGCGGCATCACCGCGCTCCAGATGGACATCAAGATCACCGGGCTCACCCGCGAGATCATGGCCGAGGCGCTCGAGCAGGCGCGGCGGGCGCGGATGTTCATCCTTGAAAAAATGGCGGCGGTCATGCCCGCTCCGCGCAAGGAGATCTCCGCCTACGCGCCGAGGATCTTCACCATGAGGATCTCGACCGACAAGATCCGCGACGTCATCGGGCCCGGAGGGAAGATGATCCGCAGCATCATCGAGCGCACGGGGGTCAAGATCGACGTCGAGGACGACGGCTCCATCGCCATCGCCTCCACCGACGAGAGCTCGGCCAAGAAGGCGATCCAGATCATCGAAGAGCTCACCGCTGTCCCGGAGATGGGGAAGACCTACCTGGGGAAGGTGCAGCGCATCGTCGATTTCGGCGCCTTCGTAGAGATCATCCCCGGAACCGACGGTCTGCTCCACATCTCCGAAGTCGCCGACCACCGGGTCAAGGACGTTCGGTCCGAGATGTCGGAGGGAGACCAGATCCTGGTCAAGGTGATCAACATCGACCCGCAGGGGAAGGTGAAGCTCTCCCGCAAGGCCGTTCTCCGCGAGCAGGCGGGCTTGCCGCCGGAGGAGCCCCAGGCTCCGAGACCGGGCGGAGGCTGGCGCGAGGAGGGGGGCGGATCCGATCGGGGAGACCGGGGGGGAGACCGCGGAGACAACCGACGCCGCCCGAGCCGCCGCCGCTAAATCAGGAACAGGAAGAACCGAAAGGCGCCAAGGACTCGAGAGGGCGCAAAGGAAGAAATGGGAAGATTTCTTTGCGTCTTTGCGTTTCTTTCCCCTCTTCCCGACGTTGGGCCAAGGCGAATCCGGGATGGCTAGAACGTCGGATTAGAGAAACAAAGCAAAGGCGCCAGGACTCGCAAGGCGCGGAGGAAAACCGGTATTCCCGGGTTCCCTTGCGCCTCTGCGATTCCCGGCGCCTTTGCGTTCGATCCCGCTTTATTTGCTCAGGATGGCGAGGACGTCGTCTTCCCTGAGGATGAGGTACTCGGAGCCGTCGATCTTCACCTCGGTTCCGGCGTACTTGCCGAAGAGGATCTGATCGCCTTTCTTCACCTCGAGCTCGACCCGGGTTCCGTCGTCGAGCACTTTGCCGTTTCCAACCGCGGTGACTTTTCCGCGCTGGGGCTTTTCCTTGGCGGTATCGGGGATGATGATGCCCCCGCCCGTCTTCTCTTCCGACTCCTCGATTCTCTTTACCAGGAGCCGGTCGTGCAGCGGCCGTATATCCATGACTCAATCTCCTTTCGGACCCGCGGCGCCAGAGGCGCCGGGTCGAACCGTCGGTTAGTGTAGCCCAGAACCCTTACCGGCTCCAGAGCTTGAGCTCCTGCAGCTTCTTTGCGAGCGTGTTGCGGTGGATGTGGAGCACTTTCGCGGCGCGCGACAGGTTCCCCTTCTCGATCGCCATCACCTGCGCCAGGAAGCGCTTCTCGAACTCCCTCTTGGCGTCGGGGTACCGGATGCCGCCGGTGATCATTTCCTCGATGAGGTTGTCGAGCCTCTCCCGAAGCGGCATCTTTCCGTCTGAGGCGGCGCGCGGGCCCATTCGGCTAGCCCCGGTCCCTTCGAGGAGAGTCGAGATCGTGCCTGCCCGTGAGCAGGCGATAGGCTTCGAGGTACCGATCCCTCGTTCCCGCCACGACGTCCGGCGGCAGCTCCGGTCCCGGCGGGGTCTTGTCCCAATCGAGGGTCTCGAGGTACTCCCGCACGAATTGTTTGTCGAAGCTCGGCTGATCCTGACCCGGCCGGTAGCTGTCCCTCGGCCAGAAGCGCGAGGAGTCGGGAGTCATGACCTCGTCGATGAGGAAAAGGTCCCCGGATCCGGGATCGAGGCCGAACTCGAACTTGGTGTCGGCGATGACGATCCCCTTCGACTCCGCTTCCGCGCTTCCGAGCCGATAGAGCGAGAGCGAGGTCTCCCTGAGCCTCGCCGTCAGATCCGCTCCGAGCGCGTCCGACATCGCCTCCTCGCTCACGTTCAGGTCGTGTCCGGCCGTCGCTTTGGTCGAGGGCGTGAAGAGCGGCTCCTGGAACCGATCGGCGAGGCTCATCCCTTTCGGGAGCGGGATGCCGCAGACGCCTCCCGTCTTCTGATACTCCTTCCATCCCGAGCCGTAGAGATACCCGCGCACCACGCACTCGAACGCGACCGGCTCGAGCTTCTTCACCAGCATCGAGCGAAGCCGCAGCTGGTCTCCGAACGGCGCCAGCATCGCCGGGTAGCGATCGAAATCCCCCTCGATCACGTGGTTCGGCACGATGCCTCGAGTTCTCTCGAACCAGTACAAGGAGAGCTGGTTCAGCACCTTGCCTTTGTCGGGAATTCCCGTGGGGAGAACCACATCGAACGCGGAGATGCGATCGGTGGTGACGATGAGGAGCTTTCCGTCGAGCTCGTAGACGTCGCGCACCTTGCCTTTCGAGCGCAATGGCAGCGCATCGAGACGGGTATCGACAAGAACGTTGTCGCTCACCGCGGAGACGACCCCCTCCTTCGGGCGAGTGTGGCGGCACCTCGACATTCCGCCGCGGCCCCAATCGCCGCGTGCGGGAAGTCTCTTCTCTCTCTTTCGGAGAAAGCGGGGCGTATTTTAGGGAAGGCCCAAGGCGAGGTCAAGCGCCGAGAGCGAGCTTCGAAGTCACCTCTGGTCGAGCTCGATGCGGCCGTCCATGGTGCTGAAGAACAGGAGAGGCCCGCCCGCGCCGAGCTTCCCCCGAAAACGGTTGTCGCTTTCATCGCGCCCGGCGCCGCCGATGGACGGGAGTCGATTCACGATGCGTCCGTCGCTCGCGGTGGCGTCGATTTCCGCCGCCGCCGAGGAGGGGAGCAGGACGCGGATCGCGCCGTCCGCCGTCCTCACCACCCAACCCTCCGCCGATGCCGGCCAATCGACACAGTCGATACGGATGCTGCCGTCGCCGGATATGGCTTCGAGGCGGGCGAAGGTTCCGTCGAGCTCGATGTCGCCGTCGTCGGTCACGGCCTCGATCCTGCCGTCGAGCTCCCGCCCGACGATCGAGCCGTCCTCGGTCCGAAGCCTCAGCTCCCCCGAGGCCCGCTCGACGAAGATACGGCCGTCACCGCTCTCGGCGCGCACTCTGCCTTCGATGCCCTCGATCTGGATCCGGCCGTCGCTGGTCACGATCTCCAGGTCCGCCTCGCGGGGCACGCGAAGGCTCAAATCCGTTCGGAGATCTCCTCCGAAGGGGGGAATGGACTCGACCAGGCCCTCGAAGCGGATCCTCGCTCCCTCCCCGGACTCGAGCGCGGAAACCTCGATGCGCTCGAGAAGCCCTCGAGCCGTCTCGCGGTCGAAGGAGCGCGCTCGCTTGACGAACTCCGCTTCGATTGCCCGCGACCCCTGGATTCCCTGGATCTCGACGGAGCCCTCCTCGATGCGGACCTCGATCCTCGGCCGCTCCGACCCCGCTTCGAACCGGAACGCTTCGGCCGAAGTCTCCTCGACGCGCTGAGGGTCGCAGGCGGAGAGCCCCAGGGAAACGAGGACCGCGGGAAGCACGAGCCTCATGACTCCACCGGCTCGAGGCGGATGTCGCCGTAGCTCGTCTCGACCTTGACGGTGTGGGTCGAGGAGCCGAGGGCGCCGGTCCAGGCTCTCCCGTCCCCTCGGCGATCCTCGAGGACCTCGAGGCCGGGAACGTTCGCGTGCAGCTCGCCGTCCTCGGTCCTTCCTTCGAATCTCAGGGACGCATCCGGAGGAAGCCGCAGCTCCACGTCTCCATAGGTCGTTTGTAGGCTCACGTTTCCCGCGAGCCGCGCCGTCGATGCGCTCACTTCCGCGTGGGTCGAACGGACCGACAAGCTCGAGCCAAACGCCGCGACCCGCACGTCTTCGTTGGAGCTCTCGATCTCGACCGCGCCCTCCACCTCCTCGACCGTTACCTGCGACAGCGGCGACCGCACCCGCGCCGTTCCCCGGACTCCCACCAGGGTCACCGTCTCGTCGCGGTCGTCGATCTCGACGTTCCCCGATATGTCCCGGGCCTGGATGGGCGCGTTCATCGCATCGACGGTCAAATCACCCCGGACGTCGCGCACGAAGATCGACCCGTGGCTTCCGGTCACGGCGGCGCTCCCGCCCGCGGACTCGATCGAGACGTCCGTGTGCTGCGCCGTTACCCGGACCTCCCCGCCGATGCGGGAAGCCTGGATGCGCGCGTGCTGGTTCTCGAGGGTCGCTTTTCCGGTTACGTCCTCCGCCACCAGCCGGCCATGGCTGGTCTCCGCCCGGAGGTCCCCATCGATGTCTTCGGCCACGATCGCGCCCCCGCGATTGACGAGCTCGACCAGTCCCGACGCGCCGCTCACCCGGATCTCTCCGTGCTGCGTCGTCGCCTTGAGGCCCCCCGTCAGGTTTCCCGCCTCGATCCCGTCGTGGGAGGTCTCGATCCGGACCAGCCCCGCGATGTCGAACGCGGAAACGCGTCCGCGACGGTTCTCGACCGCGACCGAGACGCTCTTCGGAACCCGGACGTCCAGGTCGCACTCGACGCGCGTCCTTCCCTCGGGTCCGTCGGGGAGAACCACGGCGAGCCGGGCCACCGTCCCGCTCGCGTCGAAATCGATCGCGACACCGTCGGCGATTGCGGAGGCATCGCTCTCGGACACATGGTGAACTCGTTTCGTGAACCGAACCTCGACCTCCGCTCCCTCGCCCCCCTGGACGTTCACTGTACCACCGGGGTTGACGATCGAAAGCTCGCCGGCCCCGCCGAGCTCGAAACGCGCCTCACCGGGAAAACGATGGGTGGGGGCGCCCAGCAGGGACACGGCGCCGAGCCCGACGATGTCTTCGAGCTTTTCTCCCGATACCTCCTCGAGGACGCGGCGGGCCGCGCTGATGCCGAGGCCGCAAACCACGATGAGCCCCAGGAGCAGGATCTCGAAAACCCCGACTCGCGCCCGGGAAGGCAGCGCGAAGCGCTGATAGACTTTCACCACCCCCCAGAGAACCAGCAGTACCGGCCAGTAGTCCGCGAACAGCAGGATCCCCTGGCGCAACAGGGGAAGCAGCCGATAGTCGAAGAGATTCTGCGCCAGAAAGAGGACCCCGGCGGCGATGAGGAGGATCCCCAGGGCCAGTGCGCAGCCGCTCCGCCCGGTAGAGCCCTCGTTGGGCGACGCGACCTCAGACATTGCCGCGCTCTTCGCCTTCGCCCGTGATCTCTTCTTGCGCCGTCGGGGCGATCGGCCCGATCGTCTCGTTGGCGGGAACCGCCGGCGTCGCGGCCTCGGGCCGGCGCCTCAGGATGAAGATCCCGAGAGCGATCAAGCCGAGGGGCCACAGTCGTGAGATCCAATCGAAGTCGATGAGGTCGAAGTTCTCGAGGGTGAAGAGGACGCCGAGGCCGATGAGGATGTAGCCCCACCACTTGGTGAGACCGAAATCCGGGCCCTTGGGAGGCGTACCCCCCGCGGCCACGATCCGGTTCAGCTCGACCGCGGCTCGATGCGAGTCCACCATGGCGTAGAGGATGAGAAAGGGGATGAGGATCCCGAAAGGGCCTCCTTCGTCCGTCATCCGGATGGTGAGAACGAACGAGAGGCCGATGAGAAACCCTTTGGCGACCTGACCCACGTAGATGTGCCCGAGGCCGGGGAGGAGCGATAGGAAGACGGCCGCGGAGGGAGAACGTTTCATGAAAGACTCCTTGTTGAATACGGAATTGGGCCCGCCATTTTTCTCAGGGAGCTCTGCGGCGGGTGACCCGAGCGAGGGGATTCGTCCTCGGGCTCGTCGCGGCGGCGCAGCTCTTCCAGATCGCGCAGGCGCTCGTTCAGACGGTCGAGGCGGTTCTCGAAGGCGACTCCGACCGTCATGCGCAGCACGTTGAGATCCTCGATCCAGCGGGCCGTTCGGTGATAGGTGCGGACTCCCAGGCTGTAGCCCTGGTGCGCCGTCTGCGAGACGCTTCGGGACCAACCCGCGAGGAATTCCGGTGGACGAAAGAGCAGGACCGCGGCGAGGACGGCTGCCGCGGCGAGGCCGCTTCCGAAACTGGGCCAGAACGATGATTCGATCTCGAGGTCGGCTCCCGTCCTGCGGGCGGCAAGGAGCGCGGGCCGGGTGCGCTCGAGTATGAGCTCGGTGAGGTTCGAGGGCGGCTCCGGTGCCTGAAAGCTCCCGAAGAGCGCGACGACCTCTTTCACGGACTCGGCGAAGCTCCGGCACTCGGCGCAGGTCCGAAGATGGTTCTCGACCTCTCGGCTCAGAAGCGGAGAGAGAGTCTCCTCGATGTAGTCCGACAAGAGCTCTTGTTGTCGTCGGCAGCTCACGCTTCGCCTCCTTCCTTTGTCGCGGGCCCCAGCATCACGCTCCACTCGGCGCGCCGGCGTTTCAGCAGCTTCGCCAGCTCCAGCCGGCCCCGGTTGATGCGCGACTTGACTGTGCCCAGCGGGATCTCGAGCATCGCGGCCATCTCCTCGTAGCTCATCCCCTGCAAATCCCGGAGAATGACCGCTTGACCCAGCTCCGAGGGGAGTCGGTCGATGACCTGCCGCAGCCAGCCCGCGAGATCTTTCTCCTCGAGCGCACGGTGGGGATCGCTGCCGGCCGTGCGATCCCGGGCGACCGCGACCAGCTCCTCGGACTCCTCGCCGTCGATGACCATCGACCGCTCGCGCCGCCGCCTCCGGTAGTGATCGATGGCGTAGTTCCGAGCGACGCGCTGGAGCCAGGCCGGGAGGCTCCCGCTCGTGTCGAAGGTGCGAAGCGCTCCGAGCAGATGCAGGAAGATCTCCTGGGTGAGCTCTTCCGCCTCATCCGCCCTGCCCGTGAACTGAAACGCGACATGCCACACCTTTCTCTGGAAACGACCGACGAGAACCTTCCAGGCCTCTTCGTCGCCGCTGGCGCATCGGCGCGCGAGCTCTCCGTCTTCTAGCACCGAGCCCGCCTCCGCTTTCGTGCCAAGTCCAACCCCATGAACGGGGTTATCGTCCGCAAAGTTCCGGTAAAGGTGCGGTTCCGACGAGCGGTGCGGGGGCCGGGAGGGGCGTTCGGCAATCGACGGAGACGCGGAAAAATGCCTCTAAACTGCCGTACTTTTTGACTTTCTCGCGTCATTTGCAGTAAATCTACCGCGCCAGCGGCGGCGGTCTTTCGGCCGCTCCCTCATAGCTCGAACCCGTGAAAACAGCGCTCGGCTCACCCAAGGTGCATACCGCCGCGATCCTGGTCGTCACCGTTTTGTTCCTGTGGCTCTTCTTTCGAGGAGCGAACCTGGGCGAGATCCAGAAGAGCCTCCTGAGCGCGAGACCCGTCCCGATCTTCTGGTCCCTGGTCGCTACCATGGCGACCTACCTGATTCGCGCAATCCGCTGGCAGGGACTCCTCCTGCCCCTCGGCCGCGCCGGTCTCGCGAACTGCTTCAGCGCGACGGTCATCGGGTTCATGGTGAACTTCCTCGCGCCCGGCCGCCTGGGAGAGATCGCGCGTCCTTACCTCCTCGCGAGGCGCGAGGGCTTCTCCGCCTCCGGGGCGTTCGCGACGATTCTACTCGAGCGCATGTTCGACCTGGTGACGGTCGTGTTCTTCATCGCCTTCTGGCTCCTCGCCGGACCCAAGGAGGCGAGAAGCGAGGAGATCGTCACCGCGCTCGAGATCGGGGGCGTTATCGGTCTCGGGTTCGCCGTCCTCGCCCTCGCCACGATGTTCCTTTTCGCGCGCTACCCCGATCCCTCGATGGCGGTCGCGCGATGGTTTCTGCGGGTTCTCCCGCACCGTCTCGCGGCCCGCGTCGCGGGCTTCCTCGATACCTTTCGCGCCGGCCTCGGGGTCCTGGTTCACGGGCTGGGCCTGGTGAAGGTGTTCCTGTGGTCGGTCCTGCTGTGGCTCGCGATCTGCCTCTCGTTCTGGCTGGCGGCGCGCGCTTTGTCGGTCGACTTCGGGTTCGGGGACACGTTCCTCGTGATCGGCTTTCTGACCGTCGGCGTCATGGTTCCGACCCCGGGGTCGATCGGCGGGTACCACTATATGTGCTCCCTGGCCCTTACGACACTCTTCGGCATCGCCGCGAGCCCCGCGGCGGCGGTGGCGCTCGTGGCCCACGCGATTTCGTTCCTCCCGGTCACGATTCTGGGTATCTTGTTGTTCGTGAAAGCGGGCCTTACGGTAAGCGAGCTCAAGTAGGAGAACCACAGGTGAAATGTCCTTTCTGCGGCCATCTGGCGGACAAGGTCGTCGATTCGAGAGAGAGCAAGGAAGGCGAGGCCATAAGGCGCCGTCGCCAGTGCCTCAAATGCGGGCGGCGGTTCACGAGCTATGAGAGGCTCGATCGCATCGACTACCGGGTAGTGAAAAAAGACGGCCGGCGCGAGCGTTTCGATCGGGAGAAGCTCATGAGCGGGATTCTCAAAGCCTGCGAGAAGCGCGCGGTTCCCGTGACCCGGCTCGAGGCGATCGTGGACCAGCTGGAGCAGCGGCTCCACGACAGCCCCGACAAGGAGCTCGCCACCACGCAGATCGGCGAGTTCGTCATGTCGGAGCTCAAGGCCCTGGACCAGGTAGCCTACGTGCGGTTCGCCTCCGTCTATCGAGACTTCAAGGACGCGCACGAGTTCGTGGAGACGATCCGCTCGCTTCTCGGAAGGCACGATCTCGGGGTGAGCGGCGAATAGATCCATGGCGCCAGGTCTCCGGGAAGCGGCGATTCTGGCCCTGCTTCTGGGCGGGGGAGCGGCGGCCGCGGAAGCGGCGGACATCGAGGACCTGGTTCCCGTCGTCCGAAGCGACGGCATCTTCGTCAGCTTTCGCGCGGACGACGCTTTCAACGAGGACATCGAGCACGCCATCCGGACCGGCCTCGAAGTGAACTTCCGCTACAATGTGGAGCTGAAGCGGCCGCGGGGAATCTGGCTCGA
>DAISKN010000055.1:0-16671 GCA_036820975.1 Acidobacteriota bacterium
CACGGCTACGACTGGCCGATCACCATGGACTGCGACGGGCAGCACGAGCCGGCGGAGATTCCCCGGCTGATCGAGGCCCTGCGGGAAGTCGACATCGTGTTCGCCGCGCGCAAGCTCGGGCGGGACATGCCGTCGGTGAGGCGAATGGGAAACCGGGTCCTGAACGGCTCGGCGAGGTTTCTCTACGATCTCGATCTCCAGGACATCTGGTGCGGATACCGGGCGTTCCGCTCGGATTGTTTTCCCAAGATCACCTGGAACGCGCACGACTATGCCGTGGACGTGGAGATGGCGATTCGGGCGATGAGACACCAGCTGTCCTACCGAGAGGTGGGGATCGAGACGATCTATCACGACGCCTACAAGGGAGTGACCGTGCTCGACGGTCTGCAACTGCTTTTCCGCCTCCTTCGATGGAAGTTCGTCCTCTAGCGCACGTTTCGTGAAGCTCAGCGGCTGTCTCGATCTCGGCCACCGGATTCGCCCCCACGCCCGCCACATGGAGAGACCGGCATGATTCTGCTTCAAGTCGGATCGGTCCTGTTCGCCTTGACGATGTTCTATTGGAGCTATCTGAGCTACCGGCGGCGGACGATCCGGTTCGCCGAGCTCGCGTTCTGGTGGTGCGCCTGGGGCGCGTTCTCGGTGCTCGTCCTGTTCCCCGGCTCGGCTTCGCTCTTCCTTCAGAAGCTCCAGATCAATCGGACGATGGATCTGATCACCATCGTCGGGTTCATGCTCATCTGGGTCGTCGTGTTCGCCGACCATCTCGAGACCCGCCGACTCCGGAAGAAGCTGCAGGACCTCGTGAGGGAAATCGCGCTCCGCGACGCCGAGAGACCGTGAAGATTCTCCTCGTCGCTCCCTACTTCTGGGACTCGTTCGCCCGCAAGATCTCGATGGGAAGCGCCGTCATGGCCGCGCGCCAGCTCTCCCGCCGGCACGAGATCCTGGTCATCACCACCGGCCGCGAGAAAGAGGAAGAGGTCTATTCGCCCAACCTCAAGGTGGTGAGCGCACGAGGGTGGCTCCTTCCCGACCCCGTCAACTACGTCGTGTCCCCGCAGAGCCTGCTCCTGGTTCGCCGCCAGATCCGCGAGTTCCGGCCGGATCTGGTGCTGGTGAACAAATTCATGTTCTTCACGAGCTTCGCTGCGCCTATCGCGAAGCTCATGGGCAAGCCGACCATCCTCGTCACCGACACCTATCCGGGACTCAACTGGTTTCCTCGAAGCCGATGGGTGGCCGCGGTCATGTGGCTCTACGCGAGGCTCGTCGGAATCCCGCTCTTGAAGTCGGTCGATCGCGTCGTCCTGTTGCACGAAGGGCTGGTGGACATCGCCGAGCGATATCGGTTGCGGTATACCGTCATTCACAACGGCACCGACCTCGCTCAGGCCGACTCGGCGCGGCCGGCGGGCGATCTGGCGAAGCCCGAAGGCGAGACCTGGATCGGGTACGTCGGCAGGCTCGAAAGCGTGAAGGGCTACGACATACTCCTGAGAGCCGTCGAGCCGCTCCATCGGAAGTACGGAAACCTCAAGACGTTCTTCATCGGGGCGACCGGGCCCGGGAATGTTTCCTCTTCTTCACAGATCCGATTCCTCGGTTGTCGCGAGGACGTCTACAGCGTCCTGAAACGAATGGATGTCTTCTGTCTGCCTTCGCTCTCCGAAGGCCTCCCCAACGCGCTCATGGAAGCGATGTCGGTCGGATGCGCCTCGGTGGCGAGCGGCGTCGGCGGGGTCACCACCCTCGTCGAGCACGGGAAAAACGGCCTCCTCGTTCCCCCGGGAGATCCCGACGCATTGAGAGAGAGCCTCGAGCGGCTGATTCGCGATCCGGAATTGAGGAGGAACCTCGGGGCGGCGGCGCGCCGAACCATAGAGAGCGGTTTCGACTGGCGCCGGATCGACGAGAAGTACGAGGAACTGTTCCGGGACGTCTTGAGCCGATATCCCGGCGTCGATCTGGCCTCGGCCCGGAGCGAGCGCGCGAGCTCCGAGTCCGGCTCTCTTAGAGAATGAACCGGAGTCCTCGGGCGGCTCGAGGAGCCGCTTCCAGGAGCCGATCGCGATCGGGAGCCTCCATGCCTCCGGAGAGCTTGTATGCGATGGCGAACACCACCCCGCCCGCGAGAACGGCGGCGAGGAACGTGCCCCAACCGGGGGGCTCGGGTTTCGGAACGGCGGCGGCGACGAGCGCCGCGCAGCAGGTCGCCCCCAGCACCTTGGCGGTGAATACGAGAGGGAAGCGGAAGCGGAACTCCCGGAGCCCAGCGGCGAGCAGAATTCCCGCGGATGCGAGTCGGGTGAGTCCGAGCACCAGTGCGGCGCCGGCGGGCCCCCAACGGGGAATGACGTAGACGATGAGCGGCAGTCCCAGGAGCACGGGAAGCTTCGAGGCAAGGACCGCGGCATACCTCCGCCGGGTCATGAGGGCGGCCAGGAGAGCGGAATAGACGGTGTACTCGAGGAACAGAAACGGAACCAGCACCGCGAGAACCGGAGCCGCCTCCGAGTAACGGATGGAATAGAGGAGCGGCACCACCGAGGACGACAGAGCGGTCAGAAGTCCCGCGGTCGGGATGAAGAGCAGGACGAGGACGATGATGTGGAGCCGGAGGGCCACGGCGGAATCCTCACGGCGGCCGTCGGCCTCGAGAAACGAAAATACCGGAAGGGTGATGCCGGCGAACGGAATCGTGAGCAGGCTCACGATACGGAAAGTAAAGTCTCCGGCGACGGTGAACATCGCCACGTCCTCGCTTCCCGACCCGAGACCGGCGAGAAGGAAGAGGACGAAGCTGGGGCTGTTGACGTAGCTCGCGAGCTTCTCCGCGAACGACACGCTCGCGAAGCGCGCGGCGTCCCGTTTGAGCTCCGCGGGAATTCCGGCCGGCGCCTCGGGCGGCGTCACGGATTCCGCCTGGCGGCCGGCGTGGGTGCTGAGAAGGGCGAGCTCCATGAGACTCGACAGAGCCATGCCCGCCAGGATCCCGGAAACGCCGTATCCGCCCGCGACCGCCAGGATCACCAGCGCCGGTTGAACGACTCCGGCGGCGAACTGGATGAATCCGATCGCCTTCCGGTCGAGGAGTCCGGTCAGGTAATACTGTTTGACCCGGGACACGCTCTGGAACGCGGCCACCGCGAGAACGAGGACGAGGCTCGCGCCGTGGAAGGGGAGCGCGTCTCTGAGCGGCGCGAGACCTCGAGCGGCGACGAGCCCGAGGACGACGAGACCCATCGCAGCGATCCGCGACCACGCGGCGGTGCGCAGGAAGCGACGGGTCGACTCCGGGCCCATCTTCCGGATCTCCGGAGTGAAGCGGGCCACCGCCGACGTGATCCCCAGGTCGCTGCACAGGAGGAGCGAGGTCACGGTCGCCATCGCCAGCCCGTAGATGGCGTAATCGTCGATGCTCAGGCTCCGGGCGACGACGGCGGAGCTGAGGACGGTGAGCGCCGCGAGCGACGGCACGAAGAGCAGATTCCAGAGAACGGCCCTGGACGCTTTCCCCGCCACCGAGAAGGAAACGCCGGATTGGCTCTGTCGATGGGGGTTCATGCTGGGGGCGGTTTCGGCCGCGCCTCACGCGCGCGTCTTAGGCGGGACATGGAGCCGAAGACGGAAGCGATAGAGCCTGACCTCCACCCGATGCATAATCTCTCGCATCGACGGTGGGCCATCGTATGCGCAACTCCGAGGCCGTGCAACAAAACCTGTCGGGTGAAGAGGAGCCGGGCGCCTCCTCTCCCGCTCCGGAGCGTTTCCTCCTGCGCGCGGTGGTTCTCTCGTTCCTCTGCTACCAGCTCTATTTGAGCTGGTCGCTCTGGCAGCATACGGGCAACGTCCCTCCGGGATTCGACGACAGCTATTCCTACATCTTCGACATCGGGAAGGTCGTCGAGTACGAGAGCCTGCTTCCCGAGACCGTCTACCCGCCACGGTACTCCCATCTCAAGGACCTCTCCTACAACTATCTGATGGCCTCCGTGGCGAGCGTTCTCGACTCCGGGCCGGAGCGCGCCTACCAGGCGTCTTTCTTCATCGGCAAGCTGGTTCTTCTCGTCTTTCTTCTGCGTCTGCTGATGACGGTCGAGAAAGACCCGCTGGTGGTCGCCGGTTGTCTGGGGGCGCTCGCGGCTTTCTCCGGCACGCCGGAGTTTCACGGCTTCTACTGGGTCGTCCCCTCGTTCTGGCTCCTCTGCCTGTTCTTCTTCTGGATCTCCGAGCTCGCGGGCGGGAATCGCGCCAACGGTCTCGTCCTTCTTGGCAGCGGGCTCCTGGGAGGGACGATGCATGCGCTCGGGCCGTACCTGGTGGCGCCGCTCGGAGTGTTCCTGCTCTTTTCGAGGGTGCTCGATCGAGCGGATCCCGTCTGGAGGACCCGCTGCCGGTCGTTCTTCTGGATCGCGGCGGGAGCCCTGGCCGCGGCTCTGATCCCGAACCTCCTCGCCGTTCTGGATCAGTACGGCGACATCCGGTCCGCTCCTCCGCACGCCGTCATCTGGCTCGGCGGCGGCTGGCCCGACCTCGACTCGGAGGGTTCGGCGGCGGCGGATGCGCGGACGATTTCGCTCCTTCCCGGCTATGCCGGCGTCTTCCGCTCGTATCTTCGCTTCGTGCTCTTTCCCCCCCTGCTCGCTTTTCTGCTCCTCGGTCTCGGCCTCCTGGTTCACTACCGCCGATGGCCGCTGCTCTCTCTGTTCCTCGCGACGCTGTCGTTCACGCTCGTGACCATGGTCCACCCGTACGCGAGCCGCACCTGTCTCTTTCTCTGGCCTACAACCCTGATGGTCCTGGGCGCCGCCCCCGCGCTCGGCTGGCGTCTGGTTTCGTCGAGGACGCGGCGCCGGGGGATTCGGTGGGTTTTCGCGCTCGGCGCCGCCGGTGCTGCGGGGGTCTTCGTCATCGCATGGCATGCTTACAATCTCACGCTCATGGAGGCGTTCCGACGCTTCCCCGCGCTCCAATGGGACGAGAGGTGCGCTGAGTATCTCCTGACGCGGACCGAGGCAAATCCCCACCCGGTCTACTACGGCAGCAAGTACACGGTGAGCGCGTTTCTGACCCAGGGTCTCCATCGCCGGGAGGCGCTTCCGCTCTCCGAGCTCCCGGCTGCCGTGGAGGCGCTGCCGGCGGCGGAGACGATCTGGGCCGTCCTCGACGACCCCGGAAGCAGCGTGCCTCAGGCCGAAGTCAAGTTCCAGGTGGTCGATTCGTTTCGGGAGAGCGGCCTCGACGTCGAGCGTCGGGACTGCGGCCTGTTCGTCGTCCTGGGAATCTCGCGCCCGTGAGGCTTCTCGTGACTCTCTCGAGGCTCCTGGCCGCGGCGTCCGCATTCTCCTTCCTCGTCGGCTTCGCTTTCAGCCTTCTCCTCGAGGTTCCGCTGACCAGAGCGCTCTTCGCTTCGGGTTGGGCGGTGGCGGTCGTGGCCGCGGTTCTCGCCGTTGGGCTCTACCCCGAACGATCCCGGGACGAGGCCGCGCGCGTCATTCCCGAGCGAGAACCATGAAGAGGTGAGTCGCTCCGAAGCGCAGGGTCATTCGATCGAGCACGTTGACGAGAGGCGCGAGGAGACGAGAGGAGGGCGCCTTCCTCAACAACGGAGGGGAGAACACCCGCAGAACGAAGACCGCTCCTCCGGCTCTCCGTACTTCGACGCTGGTGAACCCGGAGAACAGCTGGGCGGCCCCCTCTTCGGTGAATCGCCAGAAGTCGGGGAGCCGCCCGCGCGTCCCGTGGTAGGGGTGGAGGAAGGGGACGGTGCAGAGCACCGCGCCGCCCCGTTTGAGCACGCGGTGAATCTCGGCGACGGCGGCCGCGGCGTCTCGCACGTGCTCCAGCACCTCCTTGCAGAGGACCGCATCGGCCGAGGCGTCGGCGAAGGGAGCCGCAGGATGTCCCCCACGACGTCCGGGCCCGCGCCTCCCCCCTCGTGAGTCAGATCCATCGCGTAGTAGCGGTTCTGGAAGAAGGACCGATGGAGCGAGAGCTCTTTTCGGAAGCCCGAATAGGTTCCCAGATCCAGAACGAGGGCGGCTCGCGCGATGTCGGCGAGGAACTCGACGAACCGCGGGTAGAAGTGATCGTGTGGGTAGAGCATCGTGGAACGACTTTCCGCCGCGATGATGAAGCCCGGGACGCCGCGGCGCAAACTTCAGGCCGCGTAGGATGATAATATCCCCGATGTCGATGGCAGCGTTCTTCGTGTGTTTCTTCAGTAGCGTTCAATACTCCGAGCCTCTCGATTCGACGAGCGCCAAGAAATACCGGGCCCTGAAAGAGCTGGGCGACGTCATCGTCATCGGCTTCTCGACGACTCTGAGGCCTCGAGCTTTCGAGCAGGAGGCCCGGTTCTATCTCCTTCCCTGGCTCCCGACTCCGGTTCTGCGCTATCCGTTCCTGTACACCGTAGGCTCGGTCCTCGCCGTCCGTGCCGCGCTTCGAGGAGACCCGAGCGTGCTCGTCGCCCAGAGCCCCTATGAAGGCTTCGCCGCGGCGCTCGTTCGATCGGCCGCGCGCCTGCTGGGCAAGCGCGTGGCCCTCGTCGTGGAGAGCCACGGCGATTTCGAGGCCGCGCCTTTCCTTCAGCGGCGCCCTTCCTTTCCCTCCGCCTATCGGTTTCTCGTCCGACGCCTCTCGCGGTTCTCCCTGAATCGCTCCGACGCCCTGAGAGCGATCTCGGCGGCAACCCGGAAGCAGCTCGAAGCCTGGGCTCCGGGAAAGCCCATCGTCCAGTTCCCCACCTGGACCGATATCCAGCCTTTCATCGAAGCGGGGACGACGAAGAAACCGAAGACGCACGAGCGAGTTCTCCTCTACGTCGGAGTGCTCACTCCGCTCAAAGCGGTCGACGTCCTCATCTCCGCCTTCGCCGGTATTCGGGACCGACCGTTGGATTCCCGGCTGGTCCTCATCGGCCGGGCGGAGGATCCCGCCTACGCGAAACGCCTTTCCGAAGAAGCTCGCGCTCTCGGCATCGCTTCGGACGTCCAGTTCCTGGGCGCGATGCCTCAGGAAGATCTCGCGTCGCACATGGCCGGGGCGCTCGCGCTGGTCCTGCCGTCGCTCTCCGAGGGGCTGGGAAGAGTGGTATTCGAGGCGATGGCCTGCGGAACGACGGTCGTGGCCTCCCGCGTCGGCGGGATCGTCGAGCTCGTGTCCGATGGAAGGACGGGGTTTCTCGTACCGCCGGGAGACGTTTCGGCTCTGGCGGAAAAACTGGAGTGGGTCTTGCGCCATCCGGAGAAAGCCCGGGCGATGGGGGAAGAGGCCCGGGAGTTCGCCCGTCAGTTCTTCTCCGCGGAATCCTACGTTTCTGGTTACAAGCGCCTGCTCGAACAGGCGGCGGAATCCGCCGCTTCCACCGGGCCGCGGGCCGGTGATCGGTGAACCTCCTCTGGTTCAACCTGGCTACCGACATGGACGACGCCGCCCTGGGATTCACTACGAGCTGGATCCGGGCGGTGGCCGAGAGGGTCACTCGAATCCATGTGGTCACCATGCGCTCGGGTCGTTTCGATCTGCCCGGGAACGTCCGCGTCTATTCCGTGGGGAAGGAGCGTGGCTACGGGATCCCCCGCCGCCTCGCGCTCTTCTACCGGCACCTCGTTCACATCCTCCGCACGGAACCGGTGGACGCCTGCTTCTCCCACATGATGCCCGCGTTCACCGTGCTTGCCGCGCCGCTCCTGCGGCCCCTGCGGATTCCCGTCGTCACCTGGTACGCGCACCCGAGTGTGACGCCGATGCTGCGCGCGGCGCACCATCTGTCGGATCGGATGGTCACGAGCCTTCCAGGGGCTTATCGGTACCGGAAGGACAAGCTCTCGGTGATCGGCCAGGGAATCGACATCGACCATTTCTCTCCCGGACCATCGGCCGCCGAGGATCCGCCGATGATTCTCTGCGCCGGGAGGATTTCTCCGGTGAAGGATCATCCGACGCTCCTGCGCGCCGCGGCCGTTCTCCGGGAGCAGATCGACAGGTTTCAGGTTGTCATTCTGGGGAGCCCGGCGCGACCGACCGACCGGGGCTATCTCGAGGCGCTCGAGACGCTTGTGAGAGATCTTCGGTTGGAAGAGATCGTGCGCTTCCACCGGGCGGCGGCGCTCGAGGAAATGCCGGGATGGTACCGGCGGGCGGCGGTCCACGTGAATCTGACCGCCGAGGGTTTCGGAGACAAAGTGGCTCTCGAGGCGATGGCCTGCGGCGTCCCGTCCCTGGTCGCCAACCGGGACTTCGCGGAGACCCTGGGCGCGCTCTGCGAAAATTTACTTTTTTCGTGGGGAGACGCCTCAGACCTCGGCCGACGCCTCGGCTCGGTACTGGCCCTGCCGCAGGAGGCGCGCATCGAGACGGGAAGGAGGCTCCGAGAGCAAGTCATTTGTTTGCATAGTCTTACGGCTCTCGCCGATCGCCTCGTCGAGCTTTTCACGCACCTGCGCCGTGCCGGCGGCCCGATGGCACCCCCAAACCCCTGATGCCGAAAGTGATTACGGTAACTGACACGGCGTTTGGATTGTCGGTATGCTTGTTGGTAAAATCGCGAACCGTCCGACTTACAAATGAAAGGTGTAAGTATCCCAATGCTGGATTCATCATGGCTTTCCCGGTGGCTCTTCGCGGCTATCATTCCCCTTTTCTTCATTTCGACACCCGGCTACGGGCAGACCTGCCCGGTCGTGCCCTACCCCGCGAACGAGCTGCCGCCGGGTCGCGTTCGGAATCCACCGGGTCTCCAGTACTTTCAGGCCATTGCCTACAATTCAGTGGACGACTACTATCTGGTGTCTTACAGGGCCGGTGACGCTCGAGCCCTCGGCGTCAACCCGGATGGGACGCTCAGAGCCGAGCTCAGTCTCACTCCCAGCAACAACGTCCAGGACGTGGCGGTCGCCTACAACCCCGATCGCAACGAGTTTCTCAAGATCTGGCGATACGACAGTCCGACCCACGTCTACGGACGCTACCTGGACGGAAACGGACAACCCCTCACCGCCCCGTTCTTCCTCGGCACCGGGACGGAATCTCGAGTAGCCTACAGCCCGAACAACAACGTCTATCTCGTCGCCTACTCGGGAATCGG
Source organism: Acidobacteriota bacterium (assembly GCA_036820975.1). GTDB lineage: Bacteria > Acidobacteriota > Vicinamibacteria > Marinacidobacterales > SMYC01 > DAISKN01. The sequence goes on from DAISKN010000055.1 coordinate 9,098, forward strand.
ACTCGGCGTCAAATACCGGATGGTGGGCGGTGATAGCACGGTCGGCGGCCTTTCCGGGGAGGTGGTCGTCGATTCGTTGGGCTTCAGCGGAAGACTGGCTTACTCCTCGGTCAGCAACCGGTTCCTCATCGTGTACGTCCGCGATTTCTCGGCCCCTACCCGCGCCGACGTTCGTGGGCGACTCGTCGCCGGAGACGGTGGGAGCTTCGTCGGAGGCGTGCTCAGCATCGGTGTCGGCAACGAAAACCAGCAGATCCCGGAAGTAGGCTACGCCGCGGCCACGAACCAGTTCATGGTGGGCTTCGAGGACTGGTCGGTCGGCGGATACCCGGACGTCAGGTACCATTTCGTCACATCGGCCGGCGCGGTCAGCTCGCGGTTCAATCTGACGAGCTCCGGACCCGCGTGGGACAATCCCGGTCCGATCACGTTCAGTTCCTCCACCGGGAAGCTGGTGGCCACGTACTTCGCCGGCGTCACCGGCTACTTCAAGGAGGTCACTCCGGGAACAGGGGTGCTCACCCCGCCTTGCGTCTTTTCCTATCTGAACGCATACCCGCTGGGAATCGCCGCCCGGCCCGATCCCGCGGATCCGCAAGCCACGGTCGTATTCCGCAACGGCTACGGGGAGGATGGGGTGCACGTCAGCATCATCCATCTTCCTCCTCCTCCGCCCTCGTTCTCGTCGACGGTGATGCCCGAGGGTTACTTCCAGCAGCCGTATTCCCAGCAGGTTCCGGTCGTCGGCGGAACCCATCCGCTGTCGTTTCAGCTCCTGTCCGCGCCCGGAACGCTTCCGCCGGGTCTCTCGGGTCCCAACGCGTCCACCGGTATCGTCAGCGGCACGCCGACATCCCTCGGCAGCTTCGGACCTTTCCGCGTCCGTGTGACGGACGACGACGGCCGCTCCGCTGAAGCCGATCTCACGATGAACGTGAGGCTCGGGCCCCCGACTCCCCTGAGCCCGAACAGCGACGTTTCCACTCTGGTTCCCACGTTCAATTGGACCGCGGTCGCTGGCGCGACGAGCTACAACATCGAAGTCGAGAACCTGACCGACGGAGGAACGATCAACATCACCGGTCTTACCGGCACCTCGGGCAGTCCGGCCTCGAATCTCGCGGCCAACAAGAATTTCCGCTGGCGAATCCAGGCGTCGAACGGCCCCAGCCAGGGCCCGTTCTCCTCCTATCTCGCGTTCCGCACCGACCTCACGCCGCCCGGCGGAATCGTCCTCTCCGGCTCCGTGCCCAACCTGTTCACGCCGTTGACGGGAGTGTCCGCGATCGCCTCCTCGGGGGAAATCAACGCCAGCAACAGCAAGGAAAAAGCCGTCGATTTGAACGTATCGACCCTCTGGTCGACACCGGCGCGCGCCGCCCTCCAAACCGAGTTCATCACCCTGGATCTCGGCTCGTCCAGGTCGTTCAATCACGTGAGGATGCTCAGTCGCGACGTCGTCCCCGAGCTGTTTCCGAAGGACTTCCAGATCCAGGTCAGCAACGACAACGTGAGCTTCACCAACGCGGCCACGATTACCAACTTCTCGACCGCCGCCTCGACCTGGACCGACTTTCCCCTGGCGCCGACCACGCGACGGTACGTCCGGATCTGGATCACCAAGCCGAGCCAGTACGCCGCGAACAATCTCTTCTATGCCCAGATCTCCGAGATCGAGGTGGCGTTGAGCAATACGGCCACGGGGTCGATCCAGATGACCTGGGCGGCTCCGGGAGACGACGGGGCCTCTGGAACCGCGGCGAGCTACGACCTCCGCTATCAGGCGGGATCGACCATCAACTTCGGCAGCGCTACCCCGGCGACGGGTGAGCCGGTCCCGGGTGTCGCGGGAACGATACAGTCCTTCACTCTCACCGGACTCGCGTCCGAGACTTTCTACGCGGTCGCGATTCGTTCCACGGATGATGCGGGGAACCCGTCTCCGGTGTCGAACACCGCGGTCGTCGCCACAGCGGGAGTCGCTCCGGAGGCAATTCTCGACCTGGCCACCAGCAGTCCCGGGTTGACCAGCATCGTCGTGCAGTGGACGGCGCCCCACGAGGACGGTCCCGGCGGGGGACCGGTGACCGGGTACGATCTACGTTACTCCACTTCGCCGATCACCACGGCGAGCTTCGGCGCCGCGACCCCGGTCACGGGAATGCCGGGGCCGGCCGCTCCAGGCGCGAATCAGTCGAAGACGGTCACCGGCCTTTCGTCGAATACCCGTTATTACTTCGCGATCCAGAGCGTGGACGACGTCGGCAACGTCTCCCCGCTCTCGAACGTGGTGACCGGCGATACTCTGGACAACGTCGCGCCCGCCGCGATCTCCGATCTCACGGGAACTCCCGGGGCGGGCTCGTTCACCAAGCTGCTGGGAATCGGGGTTACGAGCTCCACCGGGGATCTCCACCCGCACGTCAAGGAACGTACCGTCGACGGCGACCTCTCTACGCTGTGGTCTTCCCCTCCAAGGGCCGTGATGCAGAACGAGGCGATAACCCTCAACCTGGGTTCGATCCAGCCCGTGGGGCGCGTGCGCATGAGGTCGAGAAGCGACCTCGGCGAACTGTTCCCGATCGATTTCAAGATCCAGGTGAGCCCCGACAACGTCACCTTCGTCGACGCCCTGAACGTCACCGGCTACAGCAGCCCCGCGGCGACCTGGAACACGTTTACGTTCCCCAGCGTCAGCGGACGCTACGTTCGGATCTTCGTGACCGAGCCCGCGGCTTACTCCGGAAACGGGTTCTTCTACGTCCAGATCGCCGAGATCGAGGTCTACCGTTTCGATCTGCAGGCAGGCGGCGTAACCCTCCAGTGGACGGCGCCCGGTGACGACGGTACGACGGGGACGGCGGCGAGCTATGAGTTCCGGTATTCGCCCAACCAGATCCTTACGAATACCGACTTCGCCAACGCCACTCTGGTGAGCCCGGCGGTGGTCCCGGCGCCGGCCCCGGCGGGAACGGTCCAGACGCTCTCGGTCACCGGTCTCGGCACGGAGGCGGTGAGGTGGTGGGCGGTCAAGACTTCGGACGAGCGTCCAAACGTCTCCGCGCTGTCCAACTCGGTGAAGGTGGCCACTCCGGGCACGGCGCCCGGGGCGGTTACCAACCTCCAGGTGACGGGGAAAACAAACACTTCCATCTCGCTTTCCTGGACTGCCACCGGGGACGACGGAAACACGGGAACGGCGGCCGCCTACGACCTTCGCCGCTCGACGTCGCCCATCGTGAGTCTCGCCGATTTCAACGCCGCCACTTCGGTTCCCGTTCCCGCGCCTCAGCCGCCGGGTAGCGCCGAGGCTTTTACCGTCACCGGGCTCGCCAACGAGACCACGTACTACTTCGCCATTCGCGTGATCGACGACGCCGACCTGGCATCCGCGCCGTCGAACGTCGTGACCGACAAGACGCTCGACGGACAGGCGCCCGCGGCGATAACCGATCTCGTCGCCGCTTTCCCGTCGACCGGGTTGGTGAAGCGGAATGCCGCCGCCCTGGCGGTGTCGGGAACCCTGGACGTTCACGTCAAGGAACGGGCGGTGGACAACGACCTGATGACGCTCTGGTCGTCGCCCGCTCGAGACGTCCAGCAGGTCGAGTTCATAACCGTCGACCTTCTCGGCTCTTTCAGCGTCGGACGGGTTCGCTTGCGATCGAGGTCGGACCTGGGGACGCTCTTCCCCCGGGACTTCGAGATCCAGGTCAGCTCCGACGGAGTGTCGTTCACGACGGCTCATGTCGTGAACAACTTCACGGCCGCCGCGGCGACCTGGTACACCTTCGATTTCCCGCCGAAGGTCGGCCGCTACGTCCGCGTTCTCGTCACCGAGACCAACGCGTTTCCCGGCAACGGGAAGTTCTACGCGCAGATCGCCGAGATGGAAGTCTATGAAGGCGGTCTGGTGTTCGATCGGGTGAACCTCGGTTGGACGGCCCCCGGTGATAACGGAACGCAGGGCACCGCTGCCGCCTACGACATTCGGTACAAGCTGACGCCGATCATGAACAACGGCGATTTCGCTTCCGCGATCCCGGTGACGGGCGAGCCGGCGCCCGCGGCTCCGGGGACCGCCCAGGCATTCACCCTGATGGGGGTCCCTGCCGAGGCCACGCTCTATTTCGCGATCAAGACCGAGGACGAGGTTCCGAACGTCTCGGGCCTCTCCAACGTGCCGTCTCTGGTCACCCCCCCGGTCACCCCGGCGGCGGTGACGACCTTGGCGGCGGGCACGACCACAGCGAGTTCCGTTCAACTCAACTGGAACGCAACCGGGGACGACGGCCTCATCGGCCTCGCCAGCTCGTACGACCTTCGCTATCGCACCGCTCCCATCGTGAGCGAAGCGGACTTCGCGGTGGCGACGCCGGTGGTGGGAGAGCCCGCGCCCCTGGCCCCGGGAACGCCGCAGAGTTTCACCGTGACCGGACTCTCGACGGATACGCTCTATTACTTCGCGTTGAAGGTTCTGGACGAGGCCGGCGGCACGTCGGGTCTGTCCAACGTCGTGAGCCGGTCGACCGCAGACAGCTCGGCGCCGGCCGCGGTGACGAACCTCGCCGTAACGCCTGGAGGCTACGCCTACACCCAGCGCACGGCGAACGTCGTTGCTTCGTCCGGTTTCATGGACATCCACGTTCCCCAGAGAGCCGTTGACCTGGACCTCGCGACACTCTGGTCGACGCCGGGGAGGAGCGTGGCGCAGCAGGAGTTCATCACGCTGGATCTCGGAAGCGTCCATTCGATCGGCCGGGTGCGCCTGCGCTCGCGAAGCGACCTCGCATCCCTTTTCCCGAAGGACTTCCATTTCCAGGTGAGCATGGACGGCGTCACATTCGTCACCCTCGACTCCGAGAACAACTTCGTGGCCTCGGTCGCCACCTGGTACACCTTCGACTTCACGCCGGGATCCGGGCGTTACTTGAAGCTCCTGATCACCGAAGCCGCCGCGTACACCAACGGCTTGTTCTACGCCCAGCTCGCCGAAATGGAGGTCTACTCCGCCGTCGACTTGACGACGCAGGCGACCTTGACCTGGACGGCGCCGGGAGACAACGGAACCGTGGGGACCGCCGCGCTCTACGATCTGCGCTTCAGCATGTCTCCCATCAACGCCGGCAACTTCGACGCTGCGACGCCTCTCACGGGCGAGCCCGCGCCGCAACCTGCCGGTTCGGCCGAGACCTTCGTCGCCTCCGGATTACCCGGGGAGACTCCGCTCTACTTCGCCTTGAAGACGGCGGACGACGGTGGACTGCTCTCGGGCCTCTCGAACGTTCCCCAGGTCACGATGCCGCCGATTCTACCGGGAACGGTTACCAACCTTGCCGCCCCGACCTCTACCGCCACCAGCGTCCAACTCACCTGGACCGCCACCGGCGACGATGGGGCCGTCGGCACGGCGGACGTTTACGACGTCCGGTACCGAACCACGCCCATCGTGAGCGACGCCGACTTCGCCGCGTCCACGCCGGCAACGGGAGAGCCCTCCCCTCTGCCAGCCGGCTCGCCGGAGGTGTTCACGGTGACCTCGCTGTCCGCGGACACGCTGTACTACTTCGCCCTGAAAGTGCGTGACGAGGTGGGAGGGACGTCGCTACTGTCCAACGTCGTCAGCCGCAGGACGTCGGACGGCGCGAGTCCCGCCGCGATTACGGATCTCAGCGGTGTGCCCGGAGGCTACACTTACATGGTGCGGGGTGCGAATGCGTTCGCGGCCTCGGGCGAGCTCGACGTTCACGTCAAGGGGCGCGCCGTCGACCAGGACCCCAACACTCTGTGGTCTTCTCCCGGTCGAGCGGTGATGCAGCAGGAGTTCCTCACGCTGGACATCGGCGCCGCGCTGAACGTCGGGCGGGTGCGACTCCGCTCGCGAGCCGACCTCGGCACCCTGTTTCCGAGAGACTTCCAGATCCAGGTCAGCGGCGACAACGTGAACTTCACGACCCTGCATACCGTCAACAACTTCGTGGCAACGGCCGGCACCTGGTACACGTTCAATTTCACACCGGCCCCCGGGCGATTCATCCGCCTGCTGGTCACCGAGTCGCAGGCGTTCCCGGGGAACGGGTTGTTCTACGTTCAGGTGGCGGACATGGAAGTGAGCCAGGCGACGGCTATCGCGGACCGCGTCACCCTGAGCTGGACGGCCACCGGGGACAATGGAACCACGGGGACGGCGGCGAGCTATGACCTCCGGTTCCGGACGACGAACATAACGAACGACGCGGACTTCGCCGCTGCCAATCAAGCGGCGGGGGAGCCCGCGCCGAAGGTCGCAGGCTCGCCGGAGTCGTTCGTCCTCACCGGACTGTCTCCCAACACCACCTACTTCATCGCACTCAAGGTCACGGACGACTCGGGTAACACCTCACTGCTCTCGAACGTCATTTCGGTGACGACCCCGGTGCCTTAGCGAACGCGAACGCGAACACGGGACGAAGGCTGCGAACAGGGGGCGGTGAGCACGGGATACGCGGGCGTCTCTCGAGCTCGGCCGCCATCGACGACGCTCCTGGCGGAGCTGCGGAAGCACCAGAGCATCCTGCGGTCGGCGACGAATGAGTCGCTCGCGAAGCTCTCTTTGCGCATCCCCCCGGGAGCGCGCGTCCTGGACGCGGGCGGTCCCACGACGACGTCGTGGGAAGCGGTCGCCGCGGTCGAGTCCCATTCGACCATCGCCGCCAACTTCGATCGCGGCCGACGGCCTCACGTCATCGCCGATCTCGACGGACCGTGGCCGTTCTGCGCGGAGTCGTTCGACGCCGTCGTCTCGTTCTGGGTGCTGGAGCACGTGCGGCGCCCGCACCGTTTCATCGCCGAAAGCTACCGCTGCCTCCGACCCGGAGGGACCCTGCTGCTTACGACGGTGCTCACCCATCCGAAGCACGCGTCGCCCCACGACTATTTCCGTTTCACCGACGACGGCCTCCGTTCGCTTTCGCGGGATGCCCGGTTCGAAGGAGCCGAAACCGTGCCTCTTCTCGCGGGGCCGTTTCAGTGTCTCTGCGCTTCCGCCTCGCCCTGGCTAATGTTTCCACTGGTGAGATATCTGGCGCTGGCGGCGGCCCGCGGCGCCGACTTCCTCCTCGGGCGGCTCTTTCCCGGACTGGCCGAGGGGTGGGCCGTCGGATACATCCTCCTCGCCGCGAAGGGCACGAGCCCACCACCGTGAGCCCGCTCAGCGAGCGAGCTTGCCCCGGTGCGCGCCCGCGGGATAGCATCCGGGCGCGGTTGCTCTTCCTGTCATGAAGAAGATCGACTTCGGAAGCTACGAGCGATACCGGGACGCGCAGGTCGAAGTCAACCGGACCAAGCTCGCCGTCGTATGGGCGGAAAGGGCCGAGCTGGCGCGGATCGCGAGCTACGTCCGGAGTCGCATCCCCAACGCCTCCTTCGGTATCTGTCATGGCGCGCGAAACGGGTTCGAAGTCGGAGTGCTCCGCGAGCTTCTCGGCATCGAGGTGATCGGAACCGATATCTCTCCGACCGCGAGCGAGTTCCCTCACCTGGTGCAGTGGGATTTCCACGAGAGAAACCCGGAATGGAATCGCTCGGTGGACTTC
>DAISKN010000056.1:0-16637 GCA_036820975.1 Acidobacteriota bacterium
TGCCTAGGGAAGAGGAGCCCCAGATCGTGGTGCCGATGTTCGACGTCTTCGTCTGCATGTCCGGGGCCTGGGCGAAGGAGGTCGAGCGGCGCGTCACCGGACCCATGGAGAAACTCCTCTGGGAGATACCCGGCGTCGAGTACCTCTACTCGACCTCGAGCTCCGGGTCGAGCTTCGTCGTGGTTCGCTTCCTCGTCGGACAGGACGAGGAGGACGCCGCCGTCCGGCTGGCAACGAAGCTCCAGGCCAATTTCGACCTGATCCCGGAGGGCGCGTCCCCGCCTCTGGTCAAGCCGCGATCCATCGACGACGTTCCGGTGCTGGCGCTCACGCTCTCGAGCCCGCGCTACGACCACTTCGCCCTTCGCAAGATCGCGGCGGAGCTCGCCGATTCGATCAAACAGGTCCCTGACGTGAGCGAGGTCACGCTCATCGGAGGAGAGCGGCGTCAAGTCCAGGTGCTTCTCGACCCGAACGCGATGGCCGCCAGAAGCCTCTCGCCGCCGGGGATCGCCGACGCCGTCCGGGGCGCGAACCTTCGTCTGCCCGCGGGGGAGTTCTCCTCCGGCAACCGCGAGTTCCGTCTGGAGACGGGCCGGTGGCTTCGGGATGCGGAAGAGGTGGGCCAGGTCGTCGTGGGGGCCCACCAGGGACGGCCCGTCTTCCTCAAGGACGTCGCGCTCATCAAGGACGGGGGCGAGGACCCGTCGCAGTACGTCTTCCACGGATCCGGGTCCGAGGAGCTGCCCGCGGTCACCATAGCCGTCGCCAAACGGAAAGGGGTGAACGCGGTCGCCGTGACCCACAAGGTGAAGGAAAAAATCGAGGCTCTCGAAGGAACGCTGGTCCCCGGGGACGTCGAGGTGACCGTCACCCGGGACTACGGCGAGACTGCCGCCGAGAAGAGCAACGAGCTCCTGCTCCACATGGCCATCGCCGTCATCAGCGTGTCGCTTCTCATCTGGTGGACGCTCGGCCGGAGGGAGTCCTTGATCGTGCTTCTGGCGATTCCGGCGACGCTGGCGCTGACGCTCTCGGTTTTCTACTTCTACGGCTTCACCCTGAACCGCATCACCCTCTTCGCTCTCATCTTCTCCATCGGGATTCTCGTGGACGACGCCATCGTCGTCGTCGAGAACGTGGCGCGCCATTGCCGGCTTCCGGAGAACCGCGGCCTCAGCACGGCGCAGATCGCGGTGAAGGCGGTGGACGAGGTGGGGAACCCGACGATTCTCGCGACGCTGGCCGTGGTGGCGGCGATTCTGCCCATGGCCTTCGTGAGCGGTCTCATGGGTCCCTACATGCGTCCCATCCCCATCGGGGCTTCGTCCGCGATGCTCTTCTCGCTGGTGGTGGCCTTCGTGGTCACACCCTGGGCCACGATTCGGCTCCTGCGGTGCGAGAGCGGGCACGAGGATCACGTCGAGAGCCGCATGACCCAGCTCTATCGCCGGGTCATGAGCGCGCTCCTGGCAAGCGACCGCTACCGCCGTGTGTTTCTCTCCGGAGTGGTGGTGCTCCTCCTGGGCTCGATCGCGCTCGTAGCCGTCGGCTTCGTCGAAGTGAAGATGCTTCCTTTCGACAACAAGAACGAGCTCCAGGTGGTAATCGACATGCCCGAGGGCACGACACTCGCCGAGACCACCAGGGCGGCGCGGGCTCTCGCCGTCGAAATCCGCGAGAATCCCGACGTCGTCCACTACCAGATCTACGCGGGGACCGCCGGTCCCTACAATTTCAACGGGCTCGTCCGCCACTACTTCCTCCGCCGGGGTCCGAACGTGGCGGACATCCAGGTCAATCTCACGGGCAAGGGAGAGAGGAGCCTCGAGAGCCATGAGATCGCGAAGAACCTGCGCGAGCGGTTGAGCGAGACCGCGCGCGAGCTCGGAGCTCGCATCAAGGTCGCCGAAGTGCCGCCGGGTCCCCCGGTGCTCCAGACCCTGGTGGCCGAGATATACGGGCCGGATTACTCGCGGCAGATCGCGATCGCCCGCTCGGTGCGGGAAGAGATGGAGGCGACCCCCGGCATCGTGGACGTCGACTGGTACGTGGAAGACGACCAGCCCAAGTATTGGCTGAAGGTGGATCGGGAAAAGGCGGCTTTGAGCGGGGTGCGCGCGGACGCGATCGTCCGCGCGGTGGGCCTGGCGACGAGCGGGCAGGAGGTCGGCCTCCTGCACCAGGAGAAAGAGCGGGAGGACGTGCCCGTCGTTCTCCGCCTGGACCGGGCGACGCGCTCGGACCTCTCCGAGATCCTCCGCCTCCGGGTCGCTAGCGAGAGCGGCCGTCTGGTGAGCGTAGGCGAGCTCGCCTCGGTCGAGCGGGTCGAGGAGGACAAGAGCATTTACCACAAGAACCTGCTGCCGGTGGTCTACGTGACCGCCGACGTGGCCGGGGAGATCGAAAGCCCGGTCTACGCCATCCTGAAGCTCGGTCCCCGCATCGACGATATCGAGCTCCCCGAAGGCTATGCGATGGAGCAGTACACCGCGCGGGAGCCATTCCTCACGGATCGCTACTCCATGAAGTGGGACGGCGAATGGCACATCACCTATGAGGTCTTCCGCGATCTCGGCCTCGCGTTCGCCGCGGTCCTGGTGCTGATCTACATCCTCGTGGTCGCCTGGTTCCAGTCGTTCACGGTCCCCATGGTCATCATGCTGGCGATCCCGTTCTCCCTCGTGGGCATCCTGCCGGCTCACGGCGGCCTGGGCGCGTTCTTCACCGCCACCTCGATGATCGGCTTCATCGCCGGCGCGGGGATCGTGGTGCGCAACTCCATCATCCTCGTCGACTTCATCGAGCTTCGGCTGCGGCAGGGAATGCCCCTCGCCGAAGCCGTGGTGGACGCCGGGGCGGTGCGGTTCCGGCCCATGCTCCTGACCGCGGCGGCGGTCGTGGTGGCGGCGGGTGTCATCCTCTTCGACCCCATATTCCAGGGCCTCGCGATCTCGCTGATGGCGGGCGAAGTGGCTTCCCTCCTGCTGTCGAGAATGACGGTGCCCGTGACTTACTACATGCTTCGCCGGAGAGGGGCGATGGAGAAGGAGGCGACGGTCGACGCTGGCCCGGCCGCCGCTCACATCGCATGAAGACCAGGAGGCACGGATGGACGCCCTGACGCATTTCCCCCCGCGAGAGGTTCTCGCTCCGACGGACTTGAGCGGGATCTCGAACGCCGCCCTCGCCTATGCGCGCCTCTTCCGCGAGCGATTCGGCTCGCGAATCACGGTGCTGCATGCCGAGAGCCTCGAGGCTCCGCCCTATTTCACCCGCGACCAGGCGGAAGAGCTTCTCTTGCGGGCGAAGGCGATGCGGAAGGCCGCGCTCGAGCACCTCGAGCGGGAGGCCGCGTCCGTGCTTGGATTCCGCCCGAGCGCGAGAGTGGTGGAGGGGCCCGCGCCCCGGGCGATTCTGACGGCTGCGGAAGAGATCCCCGCCGATCTCATCGTCATGGGATCTCGCGGTCGAGGCGCGGTCGAGAGCTTTTTCATCGGGTCGGTTACCGAACGCGTCGTCCGCCAGGCGGGAATTCCGGTGCTGGCGGCACCGCCCGGACCGGCGGCGCCTTTCCGGCACATCCTGTACCCTCTCGACCCGGGCCGGGCCTCACATCGAGCGCACCGCTACGCGGCTGCTCTGGCCGAGAGCTTCGAGTCTCGGCTGAGCGCCGGCAACGAGGAAGCGCTGAGGCGAGGCGAGGTCGACGAGAGCGTCGACCTGGTCGTGCTGGGCGTCGAAAGACGGCCGTCCCTTTGGGGGGAGCTCGTGAGCTCCACCCCCGGACGGTTTCTGCGCGTCGTGAAAAAGCCTTTGCTTCTGATTCCCAACGTCACCGAGGAGGAGACACAATGACCGTGAACCGCTATCTCCGGCTCATCGCCGGGAGCTTCGTCCTGCTCTCTCTAGCGCTCGGGTTCACCGTGCACCCGGCGTTTTACCTGTTCACCGCCTTCGTGGCTCTCAACCTGATTCAGTCCGCCTTCACCGACTGGTGTCCGATGATGGCTTTCCTCCGGCGGCTTGGAGTTCCCGCGTAAGGCGTCGTCGGCTCCGGATCATCGCGGCGGCGACGGAGCCCGCCACGCCGAGGGGCGCGCCCAGCAAGAGCAGGATTGCGCGGTTGAGCTTTCCGGCCATCGCCCGTCCTTCGTCCGAGCTTTCGATGGCCGCGCGACAGAGGGCGCATTGGGCGAAGGCGGGCGGCACCGCCGCCAGGACGAAGCCGGCGAAGAGGAGGGCGGAGAGACGCTTCATCGTCCGCCGTGGAGGATGGCGAACGCGTCCGGCACCATCAGGGCGAAGAGGATCGCTCCGAAGAAGAGGATCGAGAAGGCGACCGCGATTCCCACCACGAGCTTCTCGTGCTTCAGGTCCATGAATTGCGACGAGATGAAGAACGCCTTGGTGAGCATCGCCGCGACCAGGATCAGGAGGAGAACGATCCGAGGCAGGCCCATTACGTCGACGAAGACCATCAGGACGGTAAGGACCAGGAGCAGACCCCAGGTCTTCCAAAGCGCGGCGTACGGGGAAGTTTCGCTACTTTCCATCGCTACCTCAGACCAGATAGAACAGCGTGAAGACGAAGACCCATACCAGGTCGACGAAGTGCCAGTAGAGCCCCGCGAGCTCGATTCCGGCGGCGGTGGTCTTTCCCGCGCGGGCGCGCAAGGCCAGCCTCAGGAGCACGAGGGTGCCGATGAGCACGTGGCTGCCGTGAAATCCCGTGATGAGGAAGAAGTAGTTGCCGAACGCGGGCACGTTCCACGGGTTGCCGCTGATGGTGACGCCGTCTCGAAAGAGGCCGCCCCATTCGTAGGCCTGCATCGACAGAAAGAGCGCCCCTCCCACGAACGTCAGGAGAACCATGCTCGAGACCTTCTTCCAGTCGGCGAGCCGGGCGGCGGCGACCGCCGTGGCCATGGTGGCGCTCGACGAGATCAGGACGAACGTCATCAGGGAGATGAACCACAGGTGGAACACCTCCTGCTGATCGGGCCAGCTCGGAGACGCGGTTCGCGCGAGCCCGTAGCCCGCGAGGAAGCCGGCAAAAAGGAGCCCGTCAGTGACGATGAAGATCCACATCATCAGCTTCTGCCAGCTCATTCCCAGGGGGGCGACGCCGCCCGACCAGTTCATGGGGGCTTGACGGGCCCCTGTGTTCGTCGACAAGATGGATGCTCCTTTGGCTCAGCTGTGAGCGGGTACTTTCATCGCGGGCACGGTCTGGGGCACGAAGTCCTCCTTCGCGTCCGGGTTGCCGTACTCGTAGGCCCCGCGATGAACGACGGGATCGGTCTCTCCCCAGTTCCCATGAGGCGGCGGGGAGGGCGCACTCCACTCGAGAGTGGTGGCCTCCCACGGGTTCGCCTCGGCTTTCTCTCCCGCCCAGAGGCTTCGCACCAGGTTCACCAGGAACAGAACCTGCCCCGCCATCAGGGTGAAGGCGAAAACGGTGATCACCATCGGCATCCACCGGACCCCTTCGAGAAACGCGTACTGGCTCAGATTGTAGTAGCGCCTGGGCGCTCCCGCGAGACCGTAGAAATGCATGGTCGCGAAGATTCCGTAGAACGGGATGACGGTCATCCAGAAGTGGATCCTGCCGAGAAGCTCGGAGAGCTTCCGTCCGAACATCTTCGGGAACCAGAAGTAGGAGCCGCTGAAGACCGCGAGCAGGGTGACTCCGCCAATCATGAAGTGGAAGTGTCCGACCACGAAGGCGGTGTCATGCAGCTGCACGTCGGCGGCGGCGTTTCCGAGGAAGAGCCCTCCCAGCCCGCCGAAACCGAAGAAGCTGATGGTGCCGATGGCGAAGAGGGCGGCGGCGGTGAGGCGGAGCTTTCCGCCCCAGAGGCTCGCGATCATGTTCACCCCGATGATCGTCGAGGGAATGGTGATGAGGAGGGTGCCGATGGAGAAGAACTCGCCCACCAGGGGATTCATTCCGCTCACGAACATGTGATGGCCCCAGACCACCATGCTGAGGAAGGCGATGGCCACCAGGCAGTAGACGGTGACCCGATAGCCGAACGCCGGCCGCCGGGCGAAGGGAACGAGCACGTCGAAGGTGATCCCGAGGGCCGGGAGGATGAGCACGTAGACCTCGGGGTGGCCGAGGAACCAGAACAGGTGCTGCCAGAGAAGGGGACTCCCTCCCTGGTTGGGGAGGAGCTTTCCGGCGATATAGAGGCCCGCCGGGAGATAGAAGCTCGTGCCCAGGTGCCGGTCGAAGAGCAGCATGATCGCCGCCGCGGTGAGCGCGGGAAACGCGAGAAGCCCGATGATCGAGGCGATGAACAGGCTCCAGACGGTCAGGGGCATGCGCATCATCGACATCCCCTTCGCCCGCAGGTTGAAGACCGTGGTCACGTAGTTGAGCCCGCCCATGGTGAACGAAGCGATGAAAAGGGCGACCGCGAGTATCCAGAGCGTCTGTCCAAGGCCCGATCCCGGCGCCGCCGCCGGCACGGCGGAGAGCGGCGGGTAAGCGGTCCAGCCCGAGCCCGCGGCCCCGCCCTCGACGAAGAACGACGCGGCGGCGATGAGGATCGCGGGCACGATGGTCCAGTACGAGAGCATGTTGAGAAATGGAAACGCCATGTCGCGGGCGCCCACCTGGAGGGGGATGAGGTAGTTTCCGAACCCGCTCACCAGCACCAGGGAAATGAAGAAGAAGATCATGATGGTGCCGTGCATGGTGACGAGCGAGATGTAGAACTCCGGCTTCATGAACCCCCCTTCCATTCCGGTGGGGAAGATCTTGGCGAGGAAGTTCCACTGGGTCGTCGGCCAGGTGAGCTGGAGTCGGATGAGGCCCGCGAGAAACGCGCCCAGGACTCCCATGAGGCCGCCCGTGAGCCAGTACTGGATTCCGATGATCTTGTGATCGGTGCTGAAGACGTAGCGGCGGAGGAAGCTCTGTTTTTCGTGCTCGACGGCTTCGGAAGTAGCCTGGTGCTGCATCTCGATCCTACCTCTGCTTTTCCGCGAGGAAGCGCTCGAACTCCTGGTCGGAGACGACGCGCAGGAACGCTCGCATCTGATAGTGCCCGAAGCCGCAAAGCTCGGCGCAGGCGACCTCGAACTCTCCTTCACGGGTCGGGACGAACCACAGCTCGATGGTCATTCCGGGTACGGCGTCCTGTTTGATGCGGTGATGGGGGAGGAAGAAGCTGTGGAGCACGTCCTTCGACCGGAGGCGCACCTTCACCGGACGGTTGACCGGAGTGTAGATGAGCGCGAGGTCGTGGAGGTCGTCGGCGGCGGCGGGGTCGGCCTGGTCCACCCCGAGCGAGTTCTCGGCGGTGATGAGGGCGGGGTCGGTCCGTCCGAACCGGCCGTCGGCGCCGGGATAGCGCACGTTCCAGGTAAACTGCTCTCCCGTCACTTCCACCACTACCGAGTCGGCGGGAGGCTCCTCGGTGTAGAGCTGGCCGAACACGGGAATTCCGAGGACGAGGACCCCGCCTTCGGCTACGAGCGTCATCAGGACAGCCGGCGCCACCGACCAGAACTTCTGGGCCGAGGCGCCGGGGAGGGTGGGGCTCACGTGGGCGACCCGGCTGAATCGCAGAACGAAGTATCCGAGGACCAGATGTCCGATCACGATGAGGACGCCGGTCGTGACGAGAAGGTAGATGAGCATCACGTCGATGCCCTTCCCGTGCTCGGACGCCACTTCGGGAAGGTATCGGCGGGCGCCCAACACGAAGACGCCGATACCGAGAAACCACACCGTTACCGCGAGCGCGATGCCAAGGGACGGTTTTGTGTCCTTCATCGGGGGGGGCCTATCGCAAACCCGATGCCAACCGGGCCTTTCGACCAAACGCGGGATTTATTGAGATTTCCCGTGGAGCCTCCGGCGCCTCCTCTGGTTATGGGCTTTGCGGCTGAGAGCTTTCCCCCAGCGGCGCGGGAAATGTCGCTATCGGGAGAGGAGGCCCGCCCGTGCCGTTCCCCGCAGGAACTGGTGGCACCGAACGCATTGAAGGGTCATGTCGACGTAGCCGAGCGCGGCCCGATCCAGGTTCTTTTCCTTCGCCGACTGCTCGATCTCGGCGACCGCCCTGCGGAACGAAGTGCTTCGTTCGGTGTACTCCGGGGTGGTTAACACGAACCAGCCCGCCTCCTCGCTCAACGCCCGGAGAGCCCCGGCGCTGTCCTCGAGGGTCTCGAAGTCCTCGGTGATGAGCGCTTCGAGGAGCGAGTGGGCGTGATCGAGCTTTCGCTGCATGATGAAGCTGAGGTTGGGCTCCTGCTCCTCGAAAGAGAGGACGCTTCCAACCAGAACCAGAACCAGCCCGATCCCCGCCAGGGGCAACGCCAACCTGCTCACACGCACCTCCTTCATCCCGCGATCGCGCGCAGGAGGTCGGTCTCGGAGACGATCCCCACGAGCTTTCCCTTGTCTACGACGGGAAGGCAGCCGATGCGGTGCTCGATCAAAAGGCCAGCCGCCTCCTTCACGTCGGCGTCCGGGCCGATCGTCCGCACTTCCTCGGTCATGACTTCCTTGACCACCACCGTCTTCAGAAACTCCTTCTGCGCCTTCTCTCCGAAATTCAAGGCCGTCGACAGGGCCGCGTGGAACAGATCCCGCTGGGTCAAAATCCCGACGAGACGGCCTTCCTCGACGACCGGAAGATGGCGAATTCGTTTCATCTTCATGATGTCGTCCGCAATCGTCAGCTCGTCGTTGCGGCCGATGGTCTCGACGCTGGTGGTCATAAGCTCCCGAACCTTCATAGCGTACACTACCTCATGCAAAGCCTATGCCGCGACGAGCGAGGTTGACAACTGCCGTGCTCCGGATCGTCTGGGCGCTGGTGTCGGTGTTCGTCGTCGAAAGCTTCGTCTTCGGGCTCTCCGTGCTGCCCGGCGTCCTGTTCTGGGAGTGGCACTTTCGCTGGAATCTGGACTCCGCTCCGCTTCGCGTGGTTGTCCTCAGTATGGCGTTCATTCCCGCCTACCTGCTGTTCACCCTCGCTCTTATCGTGCTCTCCGGCGTCAGTACGCGGATCACCGGATGGCGGACACCTTCGGATGCCGAGCTGAAGATCTCCGACCTCTCCTGGCCGCTTCTCGACTGGGTCCGCTATATGATCTCGATCCAGCTCGTCCGGATCTTTGCGGGCTCGCTCTTCCGGGCGACGCCGATCTGGACGTTCTACATGCGGCTCAACGGCGCGCGGATGGGTAGACGGGTGTTCGTGAACAGCCTCGAGGTGACCGACCACAATCTCCTCGATTTCGGGGACGACGTGGTCGTGGGTGGCGACGCTCACCTCTCCGGGCATACGGTGGAGGGCGGGTTCCTGAAGACCGCTCCCGTCCGGCTGGGCAGCGGAGTCACCGTGGGCGTCGGCAGCGTTGTGGGCATCGGCGTCGTTGCCGGCGATCGATGCCAGATCGGCGCCTTGAGCCTCGTGCCCAAGTTCGCGCAGCTGGAGGAAGAGTCGGTCTACGTGGGCATCCCCGCGAAGAGAATGGAGCCGAGATGAGCTCGAGAGCGCTGGTGCTCGTCCCCGGCCTCGATGGCACGGGCCTTCTCTTCTATCGCCAGGCGCCGATACTCGCCCGCCGGTTCCACGTGGAGACGTTCCCTCTTCCCAACGACGAATCGTGCACGATGGAGAGCCTGGTGGCGATGCTGAAGGAGGCGGTGGATCGCCTCACCCGCGAGCGGGGTGAGGACAAGGTCTTTCTCTGCGGCGAGTCCTTCGGTGGCGCGTTGAGCCTGAGCTTCGCTCTACGGCATCCCGAGAAGCTCGCCGGTCTCGTCATTCTGAACTCCTTCCCGTACATAAGGCAGCGCGTCCGGATCCGGCTCGGTCCTCCGCTCCTCAAGCTCATGCCCTGGGGAGCGATGCCCGTGGTGCGCCGGTTCACCGAGTCGCGCCTTCACAGCTCGCACACCCTTCCCGAAGACATCGAGGAGTTCCACCAGCGCACCCGGGCCATCGGCCGGCGGGGCTATATCCGAAGACTCGAGCTCCTCGGGGAATACGACATCCGGAGCGAGCTCCATCGGATCGACGTTCGCACGCTGTTTCTCGCGGCCGACGAGGATCACCTGGTGCCCTCGGTCGCGGAAGCGCGCTTCATGGCGGAGCGGATGCCGAGGGCCGAAGTCAGAGTGCTCGAAGGCTACGGACACATCTGCATGATCCACCACGATTTCAATCTGCTCGAGCACGTGGAGCCGTGGCTTGGCAGGTGAAATGAAAAACAATAAAATGGCCAAGGAGAAAAAGGAATTGAGGACCGAGTTCTTCGACCTTTGCCCCGAGATGCTCTGTATCCTGGGCCCCGACCGGCGGGTTCTCGCCGCGAACGCGGCTCTGTGCCGCGCATTCGGGTACGACGCGAGGGACCTCGGTTCGGGCGCCTTCCTGGATCTCGTTCATGACGACGATCGGGCGGCGGTAGAGGAAGCTCTGGCCGCGGCCTCGTCGGGCGAACGGGATGTTCTGGTCGTGAGCCGCCATCGCGATCGGGACGGCAGCTATCGACCGATCGAATGGCGCGGCCGGGTCGGACCGGAGTCGGGGTTCTATCACCTCGTCGGTATCGACGTGACCGTGCGCCAGACGGCGGAGCGCGCTCGTCACGATCTCACCTCGCGTTACGAAGCCATCCTCAAGGAGATCCCGGACATCGTCGCCGAAGTGGACGTCGACAAGGTCTACACCTGGGTCAACCGCGCGGGCTACGAGTTCTTCGGGGACGACGTCATCGGCAAGGCGGCGAGCTTCTTCATGGACGACGAGGCCAAGGATACCTACGACGAGGTACGGCCGCTCTTCGACGGTTCCGAAGAGACCATCGCCCTCGAGAACTGGCAGCGCCGGCGGGACGGCGGAAAGCGCCTCCTCGCCTGGTGGTGCCGGGGGCTCAAGGACGAGAGGGGACGGGTGGTGGGAGCGCTTTCGACCGCGCGCGACATCACCGACCAGAGAGGTATGGAAGCCGCGCTCAGCCAGAGCCAGGAGACGGTGCTGGCGCTTTTCGAGAACGCCGCCCAGGCGATTCTGTGGATCGATGCCTCCGGAAAGATCCTCGCTTTCAACGCGATGGCGGAGCGAATCTTCGGATATCCGCGCGAGGAGATCGTGGGGCGGAGCCTCGAAGTCCTGATGCCGGAGAAGATCGCCGGGAATCACGAACAGCACCGCCGCCATTATTTCGAGAGTCCCCGCAGCCGACCGATGGGCCTCGGGATGGACCTCGTCGCCCGGCGAAAGGATGGCAGCGAGTTCCCGGTGGAGATCAGCTTGAGCCACGTCCCCACCGCGAACGGGACCGTCGCCGTCGCCTTCGTGAACGACGTCAGCGAGCGGAGGCGTTCGGAGAGCGAGAGACAGAAGCTCGAGCGTACGCTCGAGCACGCCACCAAGATGGAGGCCGTGGGACGTCTCGCCGGCGGCATCGCGCACGACTTCAACAATCTCCTCACCGCGCTCTCCGGATTCGCCGAGGTCGTGCTCGACGAGCTCCCCGAACATCACCCCCTACACGAGGGCGCCAAGGAGACCCTCAAGACCTGTCAGAGGTCGACGGCCCTCGTCCGGCGACTCCTCGCGGTGAGCCGGCGCCAGATGCTCCAGCCCGAGGTGATCGATCTCAACCCCAAAGTCGCCGAGATCGAGAAGATGCTGCGGAGCGTCCTGGGAGAGGACATCGAGCTCGTGGTGAAGCTCCAGCCCGAGCTCGGGTTCGTGCGCGCGGATCAGAGTCAGATCGAGCAGGTCGTCCTCAACCTCGTGGTCAACGCGCGCGACGCCATGCCCAGGGGCGGACGCCTCGTCATCCAGACGGCGAGCGTCGACGTCGACGAGGCGTTCGTGGATCAGCACCTGAGCTTGAAGTCCGGGCCTTACGTGCTCGTCTCGGTCTCGGACACCGGCTCGGGCATGGACCCTGAGACCCTCAAGCACATCTACGAGCCCTTCTTTACCACCAAGGAGAGGGGCAAGGGCACGGGGCTCGGTCTCGCGACCGTCTACGGAATCGTCTCTCAGAGCGAGGGAAAGATCTGGGCCTACAGCGAGCCGGGGCAGGGAACGACGTTCCGTATCTATCTCCCCCGGATCACCCGGAGCGGCGAGTCCGAGGCGGCCTCCGCCGCATCGGAGCCCGCGAGCCGGGGATCGGAGACGGTGCTCGTGGTGGAAGACGAGAACACCGTGCGGTTGGTGGCCGTGGGATGTTTGAAGAAGGCGGGCTACGAAGTGCTGGAAGCGAGCAACGGGGAGGAAGCTCTGCGGGTCGCCTGGGCCCACGAGGGACCAATCCACCTCGTCCTCACGGACGTGCTCATGCCGGGAATCCACGGCCCGGAGCTCGTAAGAAGGCTCGAAGAGAGTCGCCCGGCTATCCGGGCGCTCTACATGTCAGGCCACGCCGACGACGCCCTCCTCCACCATGGAATCCTCGAGGGAGGGCTGTCGTTTCTCGAGAAGCCCTTCACCCGCAACGAGCTCGCGAAGAAAGTGCGGGAAGTTCTCGACGGAGCGTGACTCTCCCTCAGTTGCCCGGCGAGCTGATCGCGCCGAGCGTCGCTCCCACCTCCGACGGCTCCACCGCTTTCTTCTGCGCCTTACCGCGCTTCGGCGCCATCGACGCGCGCGCCAGATCGCTGAGCGAGAGGAGACCGACGAGCTTTCCCTCGCCATCGACGACAGGCAGTCGTCTCACCTTCCGCGCCCGCATCACCGCTTCCGTCTGGGAAAGGTCGTCGTCGGGACGGCAGGCCCACAGGTTCCGGCTCATCGCGCTCGAGACCCGGATCTCGGAGAGCGCTCTCCCCTGGGTCATGGCGGCCATGCAGAGGTCGCGATCGGTCAACATCGCCACCACGCATCCCTCCTGATCCAGAATGGGGACGGCGCCGCAGTCCCGTTCCCACATAATTTGCGCGGCGCTATCCGCCTTGTCGAACGCCCGGCAACTCCCTACTTCGGTCGTCATCAGATCCTGGACCTTCATGAGTTCCGCCTCCAGTGCGCGCGTGCCAAGTTCTCGTCCTCGCTGAACGTGAGCTCGAGCTCTCCGTTGAAGTCGCTCTCCAGAGCTTTCCCCATGCGCGCCATGAGGTGCTCCGACGTAGCGCGGATCTCGATTTCCTCGCCTTTGTCTACAATTTTCATGATGCGCTGCATCGGGTGATCCTTCTTTTCCTCACTCTCGACGTTTCGCACGCGGTTCAAGATGTCGTCCCGGTGAGCCGCGAGAAAGCTTCCCGAGAGAGTGAGGATTCCGCCCGCATAATCGGCTTTGATCTGTAGGCAGGCTGGACAGACCTCCGAGAGTACTTTCCCGCCGGCCGGAGGCTTGGTCCAGGTCCACTTCCCCTTCACGAAGACCGCGCCGCATTCCGGGCAATCGGTGCCGTCCGGGTACTTTTCCCTTTCCCGAGCCTGGTAGGGGTTCTGGAGCCTGGGCTGAGTATCCTTGCGAAGGATCTCACGGCCTGATTTCTCTTTCGATGATTTCTGTTTCAACGATTTCTGTTTCACCTTCGTCTCCTGTCGACCCAAGATAGTGCAACGTCCATACCAAGGCCAGATCCGGCAGATTTGGCTCCCCGCCTCCCCAACAGAAGCCAGGAAACCGCCAAAATTCCAGGTCGGTGATCGGAACACTCCTTGCATGTCGGCTGAACAAGGCAGCATTCAAGGTGCTTTGCGGTGCCGGGTTGCCCAAAACGACTCATGTGTGAGCAAAAAAACTCAACCGGGAAAAAGCACCAATGCCCTGCCTGCAAGGAGAGCCAGCTGGTTCCCATTCTCTACGGCCCGCTCCCGGACTCGCTCGCCGAGGACCGCGCTCGGGGCGCGTTTTTCTGGGGAGGTCTCGTTCTGAAAGCCAACAGCCCTCGATGGAAGTGCGGACATTGCCACCGCAGCTTTCCCATAGACGCCGTTTAGGGGGATGGCGCTCACTGTCGCGCTGGGTTGCGCCTTTTGACGCATGAGTCTAGACTCCGACTGGACGTCGAGCGTTCATGCCGTTCCCTGAATTGAAGTTACAGGCGCTCGAGGAAGTTTCGAAAGTGGCAGCGTTCCTGCTTATTCCAGCTACGCAGCTGGTCGGGCGCCCCGATGTCGCCGAGATTGGGCCTCCGGACCGTAGGGACGCCTGCCAGCTCGCGTTGAAACCATCGAAATGGCGTTAGATCGTATTCTCGTCGTCGACGACGAAGACCTGATTCGCTGGTCGCTTCAGCAGAAGCTCTCGACCTGGGGCTACCGGCCTCTCGAAGCCGCGAACGCCGAGACCGCCGTCGCCTTGGTCGAGAGCGAGAGCCCGGACCTCGTCCTTCTCGACGTTCACCTGCCGGACAAGAACGGTCTCGAGGTGTTGAAGGCGATCAAGGAGTGGAACCCGCGGGCTGCGGTCATCATCATGACGGCCTACGGTGTCCTCGAGGACGCGGTGGCCGCCCTCAGACTCGGGGCTTACGACTTCGTCTCGAAGCCGCTCAACTTCGAGGAGCTCCGGGCGACGATTGCGAACGCGCTCGAGACGGTCAAGCTCCGCCAGGAGGTGAGGCATTTCCGGGATCGCGACCGGAGGCGCTTCAATTTCGAGAACCTCGTGGGCGAATCGGAGCCGATTCGCAACGCCGTCGCGCTCATGAAGAAGGTCGCCGCGAGCCCGGCGACGACGATTCTGTTCCAGGGCGAGAGCGGAACCGGCAAGGACCTCTTCGCCAAGGCCATTCACTTCTACAGCTCCCGGGCGGACCGGCCGTTTCTCGCGGTGAATTGCGCGGCGCTCCCCGAGAACCTCGTGGAGAGCGAGCTCTTCGGCTACGAGAGAGGGGCGTTCACAGACGCCCGGCAGCAGAAGAAGGGACTTCTCGAGCTCGCCGACGGCGGCACTCTCTTCCTCGACGAGATTGGGGAAATGCCCCTGGGCCTCCAGGCGAAGCTCCTCCGGGTTCTGGAAGAGCAGAGCTTCAAGCGGGTGGGGGGAGTCCAGGACGTCCGCGTAGATGTCCGCATCATCGCTTCGTCGAACCGCGATCTGAAGAGAATGGTGGACGAGGAGAAGTTCCGGACGGATCTCTACTACCGCCTGAACGTCATGACCATCAATCTGCCGCCGCTCCGCGAGCGGAGCGACGACGTGAAGCTCCTCTGCCGCCACTTCGTGAACGAGTACAACACGCGTTTCGGAAAGAACATCGCCGGTCTGACCCCGGAAGCGGAGCGGCTCCTCTCGCACTACCACTGGCCGGGAAACGTCCGCGAGCTCAGGAACCTGATCGAGCGGGCGATGCTCCTCGAAGAAGGGACTCACATCGGCGCCGACGTCCTTCCCATCGACGTCGCCGAGTTCACGCCTCGGGAAGGGGACGGCTCCCTTCCCGATATCGCGCTTCCGGAGAAGGGAACGTCGCTCGAGAAGGTCGAGGAAGAGCTTCTCCGTCAGGCCCTGTCCCGCACCCGGGGAAACCAGACCCGCGCCGCGAAGCTCCTGAACATAAGCCGGGACGCTCTCCGCTACAAGATGAAGAAGTTCCAGCTCCAGGAAGCCGGGCACTGAATCAGCGGACGACCATCACCGGACAGGGCGCGAGGCGCACCATCTTGTGGCAGGTCGAGCCCAGCCAGCGGATCCCGGCATCGCCGTGTCCTCCAGCGCCCAGGATCGCCATGTCCACAGAGTGCTCCTCGATGACGTCGCGCAGGGAGTCGAAGGGCGCGCCCACCCGGACCACCGCAAGTCGTTCGGCGCCCGCCGATGCGGGTAAGAGTGCTTCCAGGTCCTCTCGCCGCTTCGATACCAGCGAATCCGTGAGCCTGTCGACTTCCATTCGGGTCAGGGGCTCGAAACTGCTCTCGTTCAGCACCACATAGGGAACGCGAACGACGTGGAGGGCGATCAGCTTCGCCCGGAAATGCTCGGCGAGCCAGGTCCCGTGGCGGACGACCGCCTTCGATTCGGGGCCGAAGTCCACCGCCATCAGAATCGAGCGCGGATCGGGAAGTCCTTCGGGCCCCTTTTCGGCGCTCGGGGCGATCGTAAGAAGGGGAACCCGCGCCCGGTGGAGCACCTTCTCGGTGACCGACCCCAGGAAGAACTTCTGGAAGCCGGATAGACCATGGGTGCCCATCACCAGGAGGTCTATGCCTCCCCGATTGGCGGCGCTCAGCACGGCTTCTTCGGGAACGCCCTCCACGATCTCGACGGCGGCATGCGTGAGATCGACGTTGCGCTTCAGCTCGAGGGCGGCCGCTTCCGCTCGTCGCCGGAGCTCGTCGAACGAATCAGGCACGGCGACGAGATTTCCCATTGCGAGAAGACCGGTATCGACGACATGGAGAACCGTGAGGCGCGCGCCTACGGCCTTCGAGAACCTCGAGGACCATTCGGCGGCCCGCCGCGACGACTCCGAGAAATCCACCGGGCACAATAGGTGTTTGTAGGGTGTCATCTTTACGCTCCGGCTCTGTTGTTTGCACGCCGCGTGCCATGGGTGGCGCGCGCCACGCGGGGAGCGCGTGCTGGTTTCGGCGCGGCGCCGCGTGAAAACCCACATCGCCGCTTCTCGAGGGACCCTCGTGAGGCGGGCTCAGCCGGTGAAGCCGGGGGCGGCGAAGGGGATGGCGCTCGCC
>DAISKN010000057.1:0-9557 GCA_036820975.1 Acidobacteriota bacterium
GGAGCGGGTCGCTGCAGCCGTTCGCTTACGACGAAGAGACCGCCCGGAACTGGGAGAGCGTCACCGCCGACGAGCGCTTCGTGAGCCCGGGCTTCCTCGAAGTCATGGGAGCGACGCTCGTCGCCGGCCGCGAGTTCACGGAAGGCGACGTCGCCCTCGGAAAACGCCACGCGGTGATCGACGAGATGCTCGCGGAGAAAGTCTTTCCCCAGGGCGGCGCGCTCGGAGGACAGGTGCGCATCGAGCCAATCGGCGCCGAAAATCCCTTCGCCGAGGTCATAGGCGTCGTCAGACACGTAAAGCTCCACGATCTCACGAAGCCGCTCCTGCCGCAGTTCTACTTCCCTCAGAACTGGTGGCTGACCACGAGCCTCGTCATCCGCACCGAGGGGGACGCGGGCGCCGTCACCGCCTCGGTCCGCGACGCCATCCGGGCGACCGCCCCCGACGCCGCCGTCGAGGACCTGGCTCCGATGGCCGAGCTCGTCTCGCGGGCGCGCTCGCAGGCGCGCTTCACGCTCGTCCTCATGATCGGCTTCGGAATCTTCGCCGTGGTCCTCGCTTCCGTCGGGCTCTTCGGCGTGATCTCCTACGCCGTCAGCCTGCGGCGGGTGGAGCTCGGGATCCGTGTCGCTCTCGGAGCGACCCCCGCCGGAATTCGGCGCGGGGTCCTGGCCGAGGGAGCGCGGCTCGTCGCCGTCGCCGTCGCCCTCGGTCTGGCGGGCGCGGCACTCTCAGGCCGCTTTCTCGAAGGGCTCCTCTACGGCGTCGAGGCCATCGACCTTCCCACCTATGCCGCGGTCGCGGCTCTGCTGACGGCGGTGGCGCTTCTCGCCTGCTGGGTCCCCGCGAGCCGGGCGACTCGCGTCGATCCCGCGAAGGCGCTCCGAGCGGAATGAAGCGTATAGTGGAGGCGTGACCTACGAAGCGCTTCCCGGCGGCGATCTCGTGGAAAAGGGCCTTCGAGACCTCGCCGACGGGAGGGAGACGGAGGAAGCCCTCCTGGTCTCGATCGGAGCCGCGCGTCTGAAAGCCGCGGGCGTCCCCATGCCCGACGCGGGGTTCGACGACCCGGAGCGGCGTCTCTACGACCTTCTCGCCCGCGAAGACGCGGACTCGGCCCATTCCCGGTACAACGCCCTTCTCAGGCGGCTCGTGAGCTTCGAGGACGCGGCCGAGTGCGTAGGCCTGTAGACGCGGCGCGGATTCGGGAGTTCTTCAGAGCTCTCGGAGCCGAGGCCCGCGACGAGGCCCGTCTTTATCTCACCGGAGGCACGACGGCGGTCCTCGTCGGATGGAGGGCGGCCACGGTCGATCTCGACATCAAGATCGTCCCCGAGCACGACTCTCTGTTCCGCGCCATCCCCGCCCTGAAGGACAGGCTCGAGGTCAACGTGGAGCTCGCCTCCCCCGCGGACTTCATCCCCGAGCTTCCCGGCTGGCAGGAGCGAAGCCGGTTCATCGTCCGCGAGGGGAAGATCGATTTCTTCCATTACGACTTCTACGCTCAGGCGCTTTCGAAACTGCAGCGCGGGCACGCGAAGGATCTGGAAGACGTCCGGGAGATGATCGAAAGAGGGCTCGTCGAACCGGCGAAAGCGATGGAGCTCTTCGATGCGATCGAGGACAAGCTCTATCGCTTCCCCGCGATCGATCCCGCCTCGTTCCGCCGACGGGTGGAGGCCGCGTTCCAGCCCCGCTAGCTCCAGCGCATCGTCTCGAGGTGCTGCCTCAAGTGGGTCGCCGTGGGGAACTTCGCCAGGATGAGCGAACGCTTCAGTCCGCAGCAGATGCTCTTCACGATCTTCGGCTGCCGGGCGTAGAACCTCGCTCCCCCGAGCGCCTGATGAAGGAGGTGAATCAGATACACGAGGTCGTCCTGATATCCCTCCCTCTTCGGCGCCGACTCCCAGTGGAAGAAGTCGAGGATCTTGAGGTGGAACGTGAGCCCGTATCGCTCGACGATGATGTTGCCCGGATGCAGGTCGCCGTGGTACTCCCGCAGGCGATGGATGCACTCGATTCCCTTGACCAGAGCGTAGAGGAGGTGGAGTCCCTGGAACGGGTGGAGCCTTCCTCCGGGCTGCCGCTCGAGAAAGTCGGTGAGGAGCTCCCCTTCGACGTATTCCGAGACCAGCACGGTGATCGGAGTGCGCCGGATGAGGACCGTCTCTTCCGTGTGGTAGTGGATGACGATGGGGCAGTCGCGGAGCTTGTGGAGCTTCCGGGCGTAGAACTTCGCCGCCTTGTTGCGCAGGTTGCGATGGGGAAAGAAGAGCTTCGCCGCCCGCTCGATGCCGGTGCGCCTCTCTCGAATCCGGTAGACCTCGCCCTCCCAGCCGCCGCCGAGGCGGGAAACGATCTCGTATTTGCGGGCGAGGGAGCGCCCGGGAACGAGATTGAACGATTCGATCGCCAAAGGACCATTCTACCCGTTCTGCTCGGCGGGCTTCGAGGCCCGAAAGCGCTCGGCCGCGCGCCGAATCTCGTGACGGAGTGACAGGACCAAAAGGGCGCAGGCGAGAACCAGCGCCGGGAGAGGGCTCACTCCGTAGACGACGACGGGGGTGAGCGTGAACCCGGCCCCCAGAGACCCCGCGGCGATCCGCGCCCGCTTCGAGAGCTTGAAGCGAAGGGCCAGATAGACCAGCCACACGCCGAGAAGGCTCGCCATCTGGCCGAGGGCCACGCCTGCTTTCGAAGCGTAGGGGACACGAGCGCGAGCCTCGAGGTCTCCATGGTTCGCGTAGAGCATTTCGAACGCGAAATGGACTCCCGCCGCGGGTACCTGGATCCGGAAGGGCTCGGGCGCGTTCGCGGCCGTCATCTCTCTCGCCAGGGCATCGCCCGCGATCCGGCCTTCCTCGAGGACCACGGTCATGTTCGTCGAGGGTCGGCGGTAGTCGAGCCCCTCCGGCAGAAACCAGTCCCAGCGCGATTCGGTGACGAGAAGATCCGGACGGGGGAGCTTCGCGCTCACCGATCCCAGACCGCCGATCGAGGGGATCTTGGTGGAATAGACCAGTTCCACGGGAAAGCCGTCGCTCGAGCTCACGATCTTGATTAGAAAGCCGGCATCGGCGACGGCGGGCTTCTCCGCCTTCCCTGCCACGAACACCGACCAGACTTCGGAACCTTCGGGAAGGGCTACCCTCAGGAACTGCTTGCGCGTGTTACGGACGGTGAAGCGCGAGGTCGTGACCGCGAGCCCGTCGCGGGTGAAGAGCGTGCGATGCTCCGCGCGGTCGATGACCGCCTCCTGGACGGACGCGGTCTCGTGTCTCGTGACTCCAAGAGACAACCGCGGCTCGGGCTCCGCGCGGACGTACCGGAACGCATGGAGGATCGGGTGCGTGGTGCGGAGCACGAGCTGGCGCGGAAGCTCCGCGAGGTCGATGGGGGAAAGCTCCTCGACGACGAGCGGAGCCACCTCGACGGCGGTCGCGGCTTCGACCGCGATCCGGCCCTGCTCGACCTCGGCGCCGCGCACGCGAAGCGTGCCGGCATCGACTTCCGACGCGTTCTCGACGAGAAGACGCTCGTACGTCGCTTCGATCCGGAAGTCGCCCTCCATCTCCTGCGTGAACTCGACCTCGACGACGCCGTCCACGACGCGGTGGGTGCGTAGAGAGGGCGCCACGAGGTTCAGGAGGTTGGCGCCCGGAGGCAGAGCGAGATCGACCCGGTCGAGCCCGCCCGACTTCACGTGGATCTCGACGCTCGCGGACGACAGCACGGCGACGTCTCCCAGGCTCACGAGCGTATCGACGTCGGCGTCGAACCGGCCCGCCGCCCTGTCGGGCACGACCGCCGCGGCTCGCAGCGGAGGCGGAGCGTCGGCGTACTTGAACGTGTGCGCGATGGTCCTCTGGATCGTGTCGCGGACGAAAGCCGGGAGCTGGTTCTCGCCGACCTGCGTCGCTCCCGTGACCTCCGCGGGATTCAACGCGCGGTCGCGGGTCGAGACCAGCGCCACCATGCCCCGCTGGCGGCCCACGTCGAGGGCCGAGAGGAGCGGGAGCGCCTCGGTCGGGGTCGTACCGAGCGATCGATCGTAGTCGACGGCGAGGCGGAGCTCGGAGGTCAGCTCGCGGTCGAGAAAGATGCGGAGAACCCGCCTTCTTTCGCGGGACTCGACTCTCCAGTCGGCGACGGCGCCGGCTTCCGAGGTCACCTGGTTCACCTCGATTCCCGCGGGAAGCTCGAGCTCGATGCGGCTCGTGCCCCCGTGCTGCACTTCGTAAACCACGTGGGCGCGGCCGTAGAGGACGCCCTCCTCCGCATGGAGCACGTGATACAGGGAAGCGTTCGCGCGCAGCTCGCGGCGCGCGGCCTCGGGAATCCCCTCCGACCAGGAGAGAGACACCCGCTCGGTGAGCGGCAGGTGCACCGTGGCCTCGGTCTGGCTCCCGCGGGCCCGGGTCACGACGCTCGCCGAGGGCGACGCGGTGACGTCCTTTCGCCCGGGAAGCAGGAGCTCCACGCGGGAAACCGGAACCTGGGGAACGAGAAGGTGGGTCGCGGGGGGACCGTTCTCCTTGACGATGGGAGTCTGGAACGAAGCGACGACGGCGTGAGTGCCGCGCCCCCGGACGATCGTCGCGAACTTCCCTCCCTCGATGAGGATCGGCGCCTCCTTTCCATCGACCGAGAGGCTCGTGAGCGTCAGGCTTCCGGGGAGGAGCGGAACCGTCGCCGTCTCGTCGGCGAAGAGCTCGACCCGGAGCTCGGCGCGCCAGACGACTGCGTCTTTCCCCGCCTCGCCGCGATAGACCGCGCGGCTCACCGTCGGGCCCTTGTCCGAAGGCGCCCGCCAGGCGATCTGCACCCCGCTCGTCGAAGGAACGGTCGCCTGAACGCTCGTCTGCGAGCCCGACTGCGTTACCCGCACTCCCGCCGCGGGAATCACGGTGACGTCGAGCCCGCTTCCCGGAAGAGTCGCCGAGAGCTGGATCGAAGACGCCTGCGGCACGGGGACCGCAAGGACGTATCCGCGCCCGGTGGGGGACGGGTCGACGCTGTAAGCGAGCTCCATGGTGGAAGCACCTTTGACGTTGGTTCCATAGGCGAGCCCCTGCGCCGTCGCCACCAGCTGCACCGGATTTCCGGAAACCGACGCTCTCGTCACCGGAGTTCCCGGAGGAAGCACGGGAACGAGCACCCACTGGTTCTCGAAGACCTCGATGGGAAGAGAGACGCTGACTTCGGCGACGGGACGGCTGTCGATCGAGGCCACGCTAACCCGAACGGCGGCGTTTCCCAGGGCGAAGTTCAGAGGCGCCGGCCGCTGTGCCGGAGTGCGGGTCGTCTCGATGAGCTGGTTGTAGAGATCCAGGGGAATCTGGACCTGGCCTCCGCGCTCCTGCGCGGCGGCTCCGCGCGAAACCAGGGCCAGAAGGCAGATCGCGAGCGTGCGTTTCATGGTCGATACCTCTTCAGGAGTGTGAGCGTTTGAGGGCGGAGGCGTAGAGCAGGGAATCCCGCAGGTAGTCCGTCGGGAGCTGAGGAAAGAACCTCAGATATTCCTCGAGCAGGAGTCGATCCCGTTCCGGAGCGAACGTCGTCGCCCTGAGGAGCGTCTGTGACGCGGTCCCCGTGTCTCCCCGCTCCACGGCTTCGGAGGCGATCAGAAGGGCTTGCGCGACCCGGAGCTCGCGGTAGTCGTTCTCGACTCCGGCTTGGAGAGGACCGGGCGCGGCCTCGGAGCGGGGAAGGGCGAGGCTCGCGCGCGAGACGGTGTTCTCGAGCTGAACGAGATCCTTGTAGCGCGCCGTCACCTCGGCGATGGGGCCGGGACCGTCGGCGACGACGTCGAGAAGAATGCTGTGCGCGTCGCCGGTGTAGAACGCGGGAATCACGATCTGGATTCCGTCCTCGTCCTTGCCGCGGTCGGCCTCGATCCCGAGGTTTCTCGCGAGCCTCAGGTCGACGGCGCGCTCCTCGGCGCGTACCCGCTCGGTCTCACGGGCGCCGAGCCGCTCGGAGCCGAGGACGTCGACGAGGTGAACTCCATCCGCGAGATGAATCCGCAGCCGGACGGCGCGAGCGACGGTGCGGCTCGTCGACGAAAGCTCGCGATCGATGACGCTGGCGGCTTCCGAAGGAACCCCGAGCTCGTACCGGCGGCCCTGTCCGTCGAGAGCGAGACGCTCGGCATCGGCGTCTCCGAGGTTCTCGCCGAGTCCGACGACGCTCAGGGAGACGCCTCCGAGCGCGCTGGTCTGGGCGAGGGGGGATAGAGTCTCGATCTCGCTTCCGAGCTCGCGGCCGGTGACGAGGACAACGAGGCTCGTGCCGAGAGGCTGGGTCGGGTCGTCGCCCGCATGCACCTTCTCGAGCGCCAGAGCGAGGGAGTCGGGCAGGCTCCCCGACGGGTTTCGCACGTAGAGATCCTGGAGGGCGACGGTGAGGGGTCCGCGGCGGAAGTCTTCGGGGGCGAGGAGCTCACCGGCGCCGGTGGCGATGAGCCGGAAGCGATCGCCGAGCTCCCGCGAGCTCTCGAGGGACTCGAGGAGCGCCGTCACCGCACTCGCCGCCTCCTGGGAAACGGGTTGCGGAAGGTCGAGGACGACGCCGACGTTCATCGGCGGCCGCCTGCGCCCGTGGCGATCGGAAGCGCGGATTCCCACTTGAACCACGAGACGGGTCTTCCCGGTGACTCCTTTTCGATCGGCGTGAAGGAAGAGAGAGAGCGCGCCGGTCGACGTGGCGTCGTACGGAAGCGACGCAGGAAGGGCCCCCCGGTGAATCTGCGGGTAGCCTTCCCCTCGGAGGCGGTGCTCCAGGCTTCGGATCATCGGGTCTCCGGGGAGGTAGGTGTTCGCCCAGTAGCCCTTCGCTTCCTGGAACGCCAGGCCGTCGACACGGTTGCGGTCCTCGTCTTCCTTGGGCTTCTCGAGCGTGAAGGGAACGGAGACGAGAAACACGCGGGGAGAATCGGAGTCCGAAGGCGCGTACTTCCATTCGCGGACGGCTTCGATGGCGGCGGCGTCGAGAAGCGGGACCGAGCTCACTACCCGCACCGCGACGACGTCGCCCGCGCGATTGACGATGAGCTCGAGGACCACGGTTCCCTGAGTCCGCGAGTTCTTCGCCGACTCCGGATAGACGGGATCGCGATGCTTTCTCTTCGCTGGCTGAGTCCTTTCATCGAGGAGGATGCCGCTGCCGATGCGGCCCCCGGCCGCGGGAGCGTCCTTCTTGCCGGGCTTTCCCGGCTCTTCCCGCTCTCGGAACTGGTCTGCCCGCTCGACCTTGGCCAGGAGCTTGTCCTCCTCCACCATGGAGAAGGACCCGAGGCCTTCCTGCTGTCGGCGTTGTTCGTCGGCCGTCGGTGCAGCCTCGCCTCCTACACCACCGACCTGTTCACTCGGCTCGTCCATGGACGGTTCCGCAATCGGAGAAAATTCTACGGACGGGGTCATCGAAGGATTCGCATCTCTGGACGGGTCCAACACCGGGCCAGAACGCATTGACCGGGTCGTCAGCTGGCTCGCAAGCCAGAATACGAGGACGAGGCTCGCCGCTGACGCCATCGCGAATGTCCAGGTCCGCGAGGGAAAGCTCGTTCTCGCGGTCAGCTCCGGCCTCGCCAGCGTCTTCGCGACGAGCTCGTCCGAAGCGTCCCGGGACCGGAGCCCCACGAGGTGGTTCGAAAGAGCGGCAAGCTTCGAGAGAAACTCCCCGCACCCGGCGCACGACGCGGCGTGCTCTCTGAGGTCTTCGGTATCCGGAGCCCGCCCCAGAAGCGCGGCCTCTTCTCGGACTCGTTCGCAAATCTCGCTCATGATGTCGCTCTCGTGCGTCGGTCGTAGCTCTCCATCAACCGCAGACGGGCGCGCCGAAGCTGCGTCTTCACGGTGTTGACGGGAAGCCCGAGAACGGACGCGATGTCGTTCAAAGGAAGGTTCTCGAGGGTCGCGAGAACCAGCACCTCTCGCTGAGAAAGAGGAAGGGCCTGGATCGCCCGCTCGAGCCAATCGGTGGTCTCCCGCGCCGAGGCGAGGGCTTCACCGTCGGGCGCTTCGTCCCTCACGTCCTCGGGAGGGGGGCCGGCGAAGAGGAAGAGACGGCGATTCTGCTTGCGGAAGTAGCTCCGCACCGCGTTCGCGACCACGGTGAAGAGCCAGGGATGAAGCGGGCGAGACGGATCATAGGTCCGCGCCCGCTGGTGCACCCGAACGAAGATCTCCTGGAAGAGATCGTCGCGGTCGGGCTCGGGAACGCCGCAGTGGAAAAGGTACCCATAGACCGGTCGCCGGTACTGTTGTACCAGCCTGGGAAAGGCTTCTCGGTCACCGTTGCCGTGGGCGGCGAGGAGTGGCCCCCCGTCGTCGCGCGCGACCTGCTCTCGGGGAGCGGCCATTTCCATGGAAGCCAGGCCTCTCATACCCCCTCATACCGCCGAAGCCGGGAAGGGTTTCAGAAAATTCACGCGGCCGAGAGCTCAAAGAGCGAGTACGAGCCTGACCCCGGCCTCAACTTGAGTCATCAGGCGACTGGGAACCGCGCCCACTTTCCCGGTCAAACGTCGTCGATCGATCACGGTGAGCTGGGATACGTTTGCCACCGAGGTTTTCGGGAGACCGGTGTCTTTCGGCCGACAGAGCACGTTACCGGGAGCATCCGACAATTCTTCCCGGGAAGTCATTGGAATGACCAGGATGGTTCCGATGCGGCTGCGATTGAAAAAGTCGGACTGCACGATGATGACGGGTCTGCGGTAACCCGGTTCGGAACCGAAGGGCTCACCCAGGTCGGCCCACCACACCTCTCCGCGGTTCATTTCCAGCGCTCGTTCCGGAGTATTTCGAGAGCCGCCCTCTCGAGGCCTGGCTCCAGCTCGGACGAGATCTTCGAGTAGACCCGGTTCAGTTGCTCCGTTATCTCGTCTCCCGACTCCGACTGGACGTACGCTTCAAGCGCCTGCGCGTAGAGCTGACTTCTGGACATTCGCTTTCGTTTGGAGATACGCTCCGCCGCTCGAAAAATCCGATCAGGAATGGATACTGCCACCTTCATAATTGTAGTATTACCCGGTCATACCCAAGCGTCAAGGAGTGAAGATGACGGTCTTGGAAGGAACACGAGTGCTTGTCACCGGAGCCGCGAGCGGCCTGGGAAGGCGCCTCGCTCTCGGTTCCGCCCGGCGCAAGGCGGCGCTCGTCCTCTGGGATCTCGACCGCGAAGGCATCGAGAAGGTTGCGGGCGAAGTCGAAGCTCTCGGGTCCCGGACGCACCTCGACGTCGTCGATGTGTCCAGGCGCGGAGACGTGTACGAAGCCGCGCGGAGAGTGGGCACGGTCGACGTCCTTATCAACAACGCCGGCGTCGTGAGCGGCAGGAGCCTTCTGGAGATTCCCGACGAGAAGATCGAGCGAAGCTTCGCTGTAAACACCCTCGCGCTCTTCTGGACGGTGAAGGCATTTCTTCCGGGAATGATCGAGCGGCGGCGCGGACACCTCGTGACCATCGCCTCCGCGGCCGGGCTCATCGGGGTTCCGAAGCTCACGGACTACGGCGCGAGCAAGTGGGCCGCCGTGGGCTTCGACGAGTCT
>DAISKN010000057.1:9567-12206 GCA_036820975.1 Acidobacteriota bacterium
CGTCCTGGGAAAGGCAGCCTCCGAAATGAGTACCGCGGCTTCGACGAGTCTCTCCGGATGGAGCTCCGGAAGCTGGCGCCCGCGCTCCGGACGACCGTCGTCTGTCCTTACTACCTCCGCACGGGGCTTTTCGAGGGGGCCAAGAGCCGCTTTCCCGCGTTGCTCCCGATCCTGGATGAAGAGACCGCGGCCGAGCGGATCCTGCGCGCGATCGAGCGCGACAAGAGAAGGCTTGTGATGCCGGCGATGGTTCACACGATTCCCTGGGTCCGGCTCCTGCCGGTCTCCTGGTTCGACGCCATAGCGGAATTCATGGGAATCAACGCGTCGATGGACGATTTCACGGGCCGACGATGACCCTCTTGACCCGGAATGGCCGGTCGGGTTAAAATTTGGCCGTGCAGTCAAATTTGAAGTCGGTCGGCCAGAGGCGAAGCTTCATCGAGGAGCAGAGGCGCAGCCAGATCGTCGATATCGCCATCCAAACCATTGCAACGCAAGGGTTTTCCCAGGCGTCCCTCGCCGAGATCGCGAAAGAGGCCGGGATCAGCAAGGGAGTCATTTCGTACCACTTCGACGGCAAGGAAGAGCTCGTCGAGGAGATCCTTCGCAGCCTCCTGAGAAAGCCCGCGGAGTTCATCAAAGAGCGGGTCACGCGCGCCGGTAAGCCGCTCGAGAAGCTTCGCGCCTACGTCGAAGCCAACTTCGATTTCATGAAGGCGAACCGCGTCGGCTACGTCGCTCTCGTGGATCTCTGGGGACAGCGCGACTCCGGGCGCAACTCGCTCAACGCGGACGCCTACGAGCCCTCGCGCCACTATCTCGCGCACATCCTGGAAGAGGGACAGACGACGGGAGAGATGCGCGCCTTTCCGGTGATGCCCATGGCCTCCCTCATCCAGGGAGCCATCGACGGCGTGATGCTGCAGTGGATCTTCGACGAGAAGGCGATCGACCTCGATGTCGCGCGCGACGAAGTCGTGAGCATGGTTTTGCGCCACGTGCGCAGTGATTCAGGAGAAGTGAAATGAGCGAGCCCATCATCGACACCTCGAAGATGTCCGAGGCGAAGCGCGCCGCGTTCGAGCTGACGGAGTCTTCGCGCGAAGGACACTGGGAGTATCCGACGTTCGCCGGGGCGCTCTTCATGGGAGAGCTCCCGCTCGAGCTCGTGCACCCGTATCCGGAGCTTCCCGGAGACGTCGACGAAAGGGGAAAACGCTTCCTCGCGGAGCTCGAGACGTTCCTGCGCGAGAAAGTGGATCCCGATCGGATCGATCGCGAGGGCGAGATTCCCGAGGATGTCATCGACGGCCTCCGCGCTCTCGGCGCCTTCGGGATCAAGATTCCCCGCGAGTACGGCGGGCTCGGGATGACGCAGCAGACTTATACCCGCGCCATGGTGCTCTTCGGAAGCTACTGCGGGAGCCTCTCGGCGCTGGTATCCGCCCACCAGTCCATCGGCGTTCCTCAACCTCTTCTCCTCTTCGGGACCGAGGAGCAGAAGAAGAAGTTCCTCCCCCGCGTGGCGGCGGGCGAGATCTCGGCCTTCGCCCTCACCGAGCGGGGAGTCGGCTCGGACCCCGCGCGCATGGAGACCCATGCCGAGCCCACCGAGGATGGGAAACACTTCATCCTCAACGGTGAGAAGATCTGGTGCACCAACGGGACTCGCGCCGGGCTCCTGGTGGTGATGGCGAAGACCCCTCCCAAGGTCGTGAACGGTCGAAGCCGCGATCAGGTGACGGCGTTCATCGTCGAGACCTCGACTCCCGGAGTCGAAGTGGTGCACCGCTCGCGCTTCATGGGGCTGCGCGCTCTCTTCAACGGCGTCCTTCAGTTCACCAACGTGAAAGTGCCGCGCGAGAACATCATCGCCGCCGAGGGCAAGGGACTTCGGGTCGCGCTCACGACGCTCAACACCGGGCGCATCACCCTTCCCGCGACCTGCATCGGTCTCGGAAAGCGCTCGCTCGAGATGGCGAAGCGCTGGGCGAACGAACGCGAGCAGTGGGGCGCCCCCATCGGAAAGCACGCGGCGATCGCCGACAAGATCGCTCGCATCGCCTCCACCACCTTTGCCGTCGAAGCCATGACGTTACTGACCTCTTCGCTCGTGGACCGGCATAAGACCGACATTCGCGTCGAGGCGGCGATGGCCAAGATGTACGGAACCGAAGCCGCCTGGCACATCGTCGACGAGACGATGCAGATCCTCGGGGGCCGCGGCTACGAGACCGCGGAGTCGCTTCGCGCCCGGGGCGAGAGGCCGGTCTACATCGAGCGCGCCTTGCGCGACGCTCGCATCAACCGGATCTTCGAGGGCTCGACCGAGATCATGCACCTCTTCATCGCCCGCGAGGCGATGGACCCGCACCTCAAGATCGCGGGCGAGGCGATGAACGCGAAGCTTCCCTGGTCGCGTCGGCTCCGGAGCGCGTTCAAGGCCGGTCTCTTCTACGCGACCTGGTACCCGAAGACGTTTCTTCCCGCGATGGTCTCGACGGAGGGCATGGACCGGGAGCTCTCGGCTCACGTTCGCTACGCCGCCCGCACCAGCAAGAAGCTCGCGCGGAAGATGTTCCATGCGATGGTGAAGCACGGTCCCAAGCTCGAGCGGGAGCAGATGCTCCTCGCGC
>DAISKN010000057.1:12216-13587 GCA_036820975.1 Acidobacteriota bacterium
CGTCGAGGTCGGCACCGAGCTCTTCGCCCAGGTGGCTTCCGCCACCCGGGCGCAGGCGCTCCTCAACGAGGGTCGCGACCGCAAGGACGTGCTCGCGCTCGTCGAGCACTTCTGCGCCAACTCGCGCCTCCGCATCGACGAGGCCTTCCGGGGAGTCGCGAGCAATACCGACCGCATGGGCTACCGCCTGGCGCAATCGATCCTCGCGGACTCCTCCTCTTTTCTCCACGAAGGCATCGTGTTGAAGGAGCTCGAGGAGGCCGCGGCCGAGGCGATTGCCGCCGAAGAGCCGATCCGCGAGCTGGCCCGGGCCCGCGCCTGAAGCGCCGGCCGGACTTGCGGCGCGAAGCGCGGTTGGATATCCTTGGTGCTCCCAACGGGGCGCTTGCGCCTGTAGCTCAGATGGATAGAGCGTCTGCCTCCGGAGCAGAAGGTCAGAGGTTCGAATCCTCTCAGGCGTACCAGCCAGAAGTGGGCCGCTAGCTCAATTGGCAGAGCAACAGACTCTTAATCTGTAGGTTGAAGGTTCGATTCCTTCGCGGCTCACCAGATCCTCACCATCCCGATCGCCCTCGGAAACACCGCCTCCGACGCCTCTCGGAAAAAAAGTGCTCCGTTTTGCCCCGCTTTTGCGCTTCTATAGGCAAGGAGTGCTCATCCATCACTCCGAGGAGGCACCCATGTTCCGGCGACCCGATGGTTCTCGAAACCGACTGACCGCCCTCGTTTCGGTCGGCTGTCTTTCCCTGTCGGCGGTCGGAGCGTTTGCCGCTTCCACGCCCCAACTGCGCGTGCTGGGCGCGGTGGTGAATTGTGACGGCACTCCGCCGGGTCTCACCCTTCACGGGGATTTCGGGAGCCAGCCGGACCGGGTCGCCCTGATCCTGGATCTACCCGGGGGGCCGACCGCGCTCTGGGTCCAGTTCGCCAGCCCGAACCGAATCGATGCGGAGCTTCCAGGATGCGAACCTCCGGGGACGTACCGGCTCACGGTGGAGTACTGGAAGGAAAGCGGCCACGCCGCCTCGAGCAAGGAAAAAGCGCGCCCTCAGCAGTACTACACGACGCTCGACGTCACGATCGGCGCCGTGGGGCCGGCGGGGCCCGAGGGTTCCCAAGGGGAGGAAGGTCCCCAGGGGGAGCAAGGTCCCCAGGGGGAACCAGGTCCGCAAGGGGATCAGGGTCCTGAGGGGGAGCAAGGTCTTAAAGGGGAGCAAGGGACTCCGGGAGAGCAGGGGGCCCCGGGACAAACGGGCGCTCAAGGGCCGCCGGGACCGGCGGGCGTTCCGGGCATACAAGGTCTTCCAGGCAATCCGGGACCTCCGGGGAAGGACGGTGCGCCGGGACCCCCGGGCGCGCAGGGCGAGCCCG
>DAISKN010000057.1:13597-16262 GCA_036820975.1 Acidobacteriota bacterium
GTGCCGCCGGTGCTGCACGCTCCGCCGAAGGTGGGCCCGCTGGCGGCGCCCCACTGAACGTCATCACCGTGGGGCTCGAAGATGCCCAGTTCACGAGCATCCAGGCGGCAATCGATTCCGTGCCGGTGGACCAAACCGGCTCGAACCCGGTGCCGACCTTGATCGAGATTGCCCCCGGAGCCTACCGGGAGCAGATCGTTCTTAGAAGCAACATCCATCTTAAAGGCTCTGGTCGGGAGCAGACGTTGATTCTCCCTCCAGACGAAGTCGGCCGTCCGTGCGGAGGGCACGTCCCTGCGCTGTCCCTGTGCGAGGTCTCGCGCGTTGAGATATCTAACCTGGCGATCTCGGGCGATGGCGGCGCTTCCCGGGGTCGCTTTGAAGCTGCAATCTGGGTCATTGGCGGGCTTCACGTATCCATTCACGACACGCGAATGGAAAACGCCTTTTTCGGCGTAGAGGCGGAGCACTCCGGTGATATCACGATCGTGAACAATCACATTCCGAACCCCGGAGACGGGATTGTCGGCACTCGCCTGTCGGGTGCCGTGCGGATCGAGGCAAACGAGATCGATTCCGGAGGGGTCGACCTTCTCCAGAGCACGGGAACCATTCGCATCGCCGGAAACCGGATCGGAGGCGGACTTTCCACTTGGGAGGGAGCGATACTCGCTA
Organism: Acidobacteriota bacterium; assembly: GCA_036820975.1. Taxonomy (GTDB): domain Bacteria; phylum Acidobacteriota; class Vicinamibacteria; order Marinacidobacterales; family SMYC01; genus DAISKN01. The sequence continues at coordinate 14,273 of DAISKN010000057.1, forward strand.
CCAACAACCTCATCATCGGGGATGTCTTCTTGGAGAGTACCCAGCAGTCGGTGTTCAACGACAATCAGCAATTCGGTCGTCTCCGCCTGTCGGGAACCTCTTCTGTCGTGGTCGTAGGCAATTCCCTCTCCGAGATCCAAGACGACCACGGCAACGCGACGATCGTCGGCAACTATCTGTCAGGCCAGAACCCGGTCCAGCTCGCCCAGGGGAGCCGATCGACCGTCTTCGCCAATCATTACCGGGAGAACCTCGACCCCGCTTCCGCCGCGCAACGACTGATATCGAAGCACGTCATCGAGCTCCAAAGCACGGATGAGTCCGTCGTCATCAAGGCGGGCGCGAGCTCGATCGTGGTTGACAGCTCCGGCGGGATAAGCATCGAGAGCGCCGGGGACGTCGCCATCCGGCCCACGGGCAAATTCAGCGTCGTGGCGAGCGAGATTTCTCTGGAGGCCGCCGGCGCGGCGTCCCTGAAGAGCGGCGGCAACTTGACGCTAGACACCAGTGCAGCCATGGACCTCAAGGCGGGTGCCAACATGAACCTGGAAGCGGGTGCTGTCATGGACCTCGAGGCAGCACTCATCAACGTGAACTAGCGAGGGGGTGAACGATGAACCGACTCGTACGAACGCTGGCTTTCGTCTTCATGATGCTCACGACTTTGGCCGCGTCCGCCCAGCAGCCGGCGGCGCGGCTCCAGGACCCGACCTCCGGAGGAGGAATGGTAATCTCCGGTGCGCCCACGGTGCTCATCAACGGCCGTCCCGCCGCCCGCGTCGGAGACCTGATCCAGACGCCGCGATTCGAACCCCCGGTAGCCTGCGTTGGCGGACCCATCCTCTCGGGTAGTTCCACGGTGTTCATCGGAGGGATGGCCGCAGCCCGCGTAGGAGATCCGGCCGCGACCCTATGTGGTCCGGAAGTCATCGTCTCGGGCTCCGCGAACGTGCGCATCGGCAATTGACCTCCGATTCGCGAAGCCGGCATGAGTCCGGACACTCGAGCGCGGTGAAACCGCCCTCGTCGACGCCGACGATTGCCCGATGGGACTGCTCAGGAAGCGTCCTGAAGTTGGAATCGAGGAGTGGAACGATTCGACTCACCCGCATTCGTGCAAGTAGGGGTAGCCCACGACGAACCCGCCTGATCGAGGATCTTCGAATCCGGAAATCCATGAGCACATCGTGACGCCAATGGGTCCCACCGGCGCAGTACCGGTTCGGATAAGCGAGCGCCACACGCTGGAGCGGTCTTCATCCAGACGTCTCGTAGCCATCAATGCCTCCGTACTCTTTTTTCGCCGGGGGGGAATGCACTATTGGCGTTGGGTTTTGGCCTCGGTCGCCTGTCACGATGCCTCCCGCGCATCAGGATAACTCTCGTCCAATGAATGTATTACGTGCTGTGCCCCCAGTGGGGTAGACGGCACACGATTTGCACAATGGATCCCGGGCCCCCCCGCCCAGACCCGAATCCCGGAAACCGGTTCGGGAGGAAAGGGCACACGGTTCCGAATGAATGTGCGGGGCTCAATTTCCTTCTTTCGCGCCTCTGCCGCCGCCTGGGCACTCCTCGGAGCTGCCGCCATCGAGGCGACCGCGAACGAGACGACGACCGAGGTAATCGTTCAGGCGAGCAGCGTCGGAGACGCGGAGAGCATCGTCCAGCAGGTCGGCGGCACGGTGACCGACCGCCTCGCGATCATCGAAGCGGTGACCGCCGAGCTGACCGCGGATCAGATTCGGCGGGTCGAGACGACGCAGCCGTCGGCGCGCGTCTACTCCGACTCTCGCGTCAGCCTCTCCTTCACGCCGGAGCATCGCGGCGACCCGGGCAAGGATAGAGGCAGGCGCGATTGCCAGGAACGCAGGCCGGAATCCAGCTATCCCACCCTCATCGGAGCCGATCGGCTCCACCAAGGCGGCATCACCGGCGAGGGTGTCACCATTGCCGTGGTCGATACCGGCCTCTCCACGCTCCACGGCCT